>NZ_JAHVCI010000004.1:0-127654 GCF_019265565.1 Cellulomonas sp. PS-H5 | reverse complement strand
GGGGGGGGGGGGGGCGGGGGGGGGCGCCCCCCGCCGCGGGTCAGTCGGCGACGGTGAAGCCGGACTTCTCCAGGTCGGCCGCGATGGTCTCCTGGGTGGCCGTGAACACGTCGCGGAACGAGCCGCCGTTCAGCGCGGCCTCGTTGAGCGCGTCCCCGAACGCGCTCTGCGCGACGTTCACGTTCGGCCCCCAGGTGACGGGGATCGTGGTGTCCGCGACGACCTGGTCGACGACCTGCCAGAAGTCGGTCTGCTGCGGCATGAGCATCGGCGGCTCCGCGGTCAGCGTCGCCTCGCGGCCGGCGGTCCCGCCGGGCAGCAGGTCGAGGCCGAGCAGCAGGTTCGACCCCTCGTCCGTGGCGGACAGCCAGGCGGCGAACGCCGCGGCCTCGTCGGCGTGCTCGGACTTCTCCGGGACCAGGTACGTCGACCCGCCGAGGAACGGCACGGACGCGTCGCCGGCGGTCCACTGCGGCAGCGGGGCCGCCTCCCAGAGCCCGGCGGTGTCCGGGGCGACCGAGTACAGGACGCTCGGCGCCCAGGCCGCGGCGGCCCAGCTGAGGATCTTCCCGTCGTTGACCTTGGCGTTCCACTCCGGGGTCAGCAGCGGCTCGACGGTGACGAGGTCGCGCCCGACGAGGTCCTGCCAGTAGTCGGCCGTCTCGAGCGACGGCTCGTCCCCGATGCCGACGGACCAGGCGTCGCCGTCGTTGCTCCACCACTCGCCGCCGGCCTGGGCCGCGACCGACGCGAAGAACTCGAACTGCGTCGGCGAGAACGAGGCGATGTACACCGACGGGTCCTGGGTGTGGATCGCCTCGGCGGCCGCGGCGTACTCCTCCCAGGTGGTCGGCACCTCGACCCCGTACTGCGCGAACAGGTCGGCGCGGTAGGTGAGCATCATCGGGCCGATGTCCTGCGGGACGCCGTACACCTGGCCGTCGAACGTGGTCAGGTCCCAGATGTTGTCCTCGACGCCATCCCGCACGTCGGCGACGTCGTCGGTGATGTCCTTGACCACGCCGGACACGACGAGCGACGGCAGCGCGCGGTACTCGACCTGCACCACGTCCGGCGCCGTGTCCGCGCGGTCCGCGGCGAGCAGCTTGGACGACGTCTCGGCCGTGCCGCCGACCTCGGAGAGCTTGACCGTCACGTCGGGGTTGAGCTCGTGGTAGCGGTCCACGATCGCCTGGGCCTCCGGGTCGGTGCCCTTGAGCGAGTAGGTCCAGAACTCGAGGGTGACGGGCCCGTCGGACCCGGCGGCGTCGTCCCCGCCGGACGACGAGCACGCGGCGAGGGCGAGCGCCGGGACCAGCGCGAGGGCCCCGACCAGGGCGGCGCGCCTCCGCCGCGAGCGTCGTGCGCCGGTCGTCGGTGTTCCTGCAGCGTGCATGTCCACATCTCCTTCGACGAGGGGACCCGGTACGCCGCTCCGCTCCGAGCAGCCGCCCCCGGGCTGCGCCTATCGTGATGTTAACGTTGTCATCCTGTCAACCTCACCCCCTCCGACCTCCTGGGGAGCCCTCGTGCCCGCGTTCCAGAACCCCGTCCTGCCCGGGTGCCACCCCGACCCCTCCGTCGTGCGCGTCGGGGCGGAGTACTTCCTGGTCACCTCGTCGTTCGGGTACTTCCCGGGGATCCCCGTGCACCGGAGCACCGACCTGGTGACCTGGGAGCTCGTGGGCCACGTCCTCACCCGGCCCGAGCAGGCGCCGCTGGCCGGGCTCGACGTGAACGACGGGGTCTGGGCCGCGACGATCCGGCACCACGCCGGGGTGTTCTACGTGGTCGCGACCGTGGCCAGCGGACGCCGGGGCGCGTCGACCTTCGTCGCGACCGCCACCGACCCGGCCGGTCCGTGGTCCGACCCGGTGCCGCTGGAGGCCGAGGGCATCGACCCCTCGCTGTTCGTCGACGCCGACGGGCGCTGCTGGTTCACCGCGACCCGCGACGCGCCCGAGCCCGCCGTCACCGGGCCCGCCGAGCTGTGGCTGCGCGAGCTCGACCTGGACACGCTGCGCCTGACCGGGCCGGAGCACGTGCTGTGGCACGGCGCGCTGCGCGGGGCGTGGGTCGAGGGCCCGCACCTCTACCTCCGGGACGGCCGCTACTGGCTGATCGCGGCGGAGGGCGGCACCGAGCGGAACCACGCGGTCACCGCCGCGTCCGCCCCGGCGGTCACGGGACCGTACGTCACCGACCCGCGCAGCCCGCTGCTCACCCACCGGCACCTCGGCCCCGGGCACCCGGTCCAGAACGTCGGGCACGCCGACCTTGTCGACACCCCCGACGGCGCGACCTGGGCGCTGACGCTGGGCGTGCGGCCGGTCGACGGGGCGCACACGCTCGGGCGGGAGGCCTTCCTCGTGCCCGTGGAGTGGACGGAGCGCGGGCCGGTGTTCGCGCCGGGGACGGGCACGGTGCCGCTGGCGGGGACGACGGAGCGCGGGGCGGAGGTCGGCGGGGCGGGGGCCGGCGGGGCGGGGGCCGGCGGGGCGGGGGCCGGCGGGGCGGGCGCGCCGGCGCCGGGGACCGGCGACGTCGAGTCGCTCGCGCTCGGCCAGCCCCTCGCGGCCCAGGGCTGGTCCAGCCTCCGCGGCCCGGTCGACCACCTCGTGCGCCCGGTCACCGGGGGCGACGGCGGCGCCGCCCTCGAGCTGACGCCGTCCCCCGAGCCGCTGCACGGCACCGGCACCCCCGCGTTCGTGGCGCGCCGCCAGCAGCACGTGCGGTTCCGGGCGACCTGCCGGCTGCGGTTCGCCACCACCTCGTCGGGCGAGGAGGCCGGGCTCGCCGTGCTGCTGCACCAGCAGCGCGTGGCGACCCTCGCGCTGTCGGCAGGGCCCGACGGACAGCCCGAGGCACGGCTGCGGATGCGGACCGGCGACGCGGTGGCGGAGCTCGGCGCGGTCGCCGTCCCCGCCGGGCCCGTCGAGCTCGCCGTCACCGGGGACGAGCAGGCCTACCGGTTCGCCGCCACTCTCCCCGGCGGCGAGGCGCGCGCGCTCGGCGACGTGCCCCGGACCGCGTTCGCGACCGAGACGGCGGGTGGGTTCCTCGGCGTGCACCTGGGGGTGTACGCCCACGCCGACGGCGAGCCGACCGGCGCGCGGGCGGTCGTCGAGCACGTCGCCTACGAGCCGGGCGCGGCGCCGTCGGGTGGCGCGGGCACCGAGGCGGGGGCGCCGGTCGGCGACGCGGCCCTCGCGGGGCTCCCCGGCTGACCGCCGCTCAGCGCGGCGGGGCGGTCGACCGCCGCACCACCAGCTCCGGCGCGAGCAGCCGGTGGTGCGGCGGCTCCCCGCGCAGCAGCGCGAGCAGCCCCTCGACCGCGTTCGTCCCGAGCGCGTGGAAGTCCTGGCGCAGCGTCGTCAGCGCCGGGACCAGGTAGTCCGAGCCGACCTGGTCGTCGAACCCGACCAGCGACACGTCGTCCGGCACCCGCAGCCCGCGCTCGGCGAACGCCGCCAGCACGCCCATCGCCATCTGGTCGTTGCCCGCGAACACCGCCGTCGGCGGCCCCCCGGGGCGGTCCGCGAGCGCCAGCGCCAGGTGGTAGCCGCTCGCGGCGGTGAAGTCGCCCTCGAGCAGCTCACCGGCGACGCCCGGGGTCGCCGCCAGCTCGCGCTCCCAGCCCTCGACGCGCGCCCGCGCGTCCCAGGTCCGCAGGTTGCCGCTCAGGTGCGCGACCTCCCGGTGACCCAGCCCCACGAGGTGCCGCACGGCGAGCCGGGCGCCGAGGTCCTGGTCCATCTCGACCGACGCGATCCGGTCGTTCGGCACGTCGCCGGACATGACCACCGCCATCGGCACCCGCGTCACCAGGGCCGGCAGCGCGTCCAGCACCACCGGCCGGTCGGCGATCATCGCGACCGCGTCTGCCTGGTCCGCGACCCGCTGCACCGTCTCGGTGAACTCCGCCGGGTCGCGCCCCTGGAAGCTCGCCAGGTTCAGCCAGTACCCCGCCGCGCGGGCCGCGGTCTCCAGGCCGCCGAGCACCCGCGGCAGCTCGTGCAGCTCGGAGCCGGCCAGCACGACGCCGATGGTCGACGTCCGGCCGCTCTTGAACGCCCGGGCCACGGTGTTCCGCCGGTACCCGAGCTCCGCGATGGCGGCCTCGACCCGCGCCCGCGTCTCCGGTCGCACGGACGGGTGCCCGTTCAGCACGCGCGACACGGTGATGTGCGAGACGCCCGCGACCCGGGCGACGTCCACCATGCCTGGCGCTCGGCTGGCCACGTGCTGCTCCGATCGTCGTGGCCCGGATCGGCGTCGGCGCAGGTCCGGGCGGGGTGGTCCGGCACACGCTACCGCGACGGTCCGCGCGGCCCGGACGCGGCCGCGTCACACACGTCCGGTGCCTGGGCCGCTCCTGTCGGGCGCCGCGCGGGCCGACGTAGCGTCGCGAGCACCGCGCTCGCGGCCCGCACCCCGAGGAGGACCCATGGCCCCCGCACTCCCCGCCCTCGTCAGCCCCGAGGCGCTGCGCGCCGCCCTGGACGGGCCGGCCGGTCGGCCGGTGGTGCTCGACGCGTCCACCTCCCTCGCCACGCACGGCGAAGGCGAGCCGTACACCGCCGGGCCGCTGCGCGAGCAGTACCTCGCGGCGCACGTGCCGGGCGCCGCGTTCGTCGACGTCACCGGCGAGCTGTCCGACCCCGCGGGCCCCTACCCGTTCACGCTCCCGTCGCCCGGGGCGCTGGCCGCGGCGTTCGGCGCGCTGGGCGTCGGCGACGACACCCACGTCGTCGTCTACGACACCGTCGGCTCCGCCTGGGCGACACGCGTCTGGTGGCTCCTGCGCTACCTGGGCCACGACCGGGTCTCCGTGCTGGACGGCGGGCTGGCCGGGTGGCAGGCCGCCGGCTTCGGCACGGCCTCCGGCGCGGCCGACGACGAGGCCGCCCGGGCCGCCGCCACGACGCTCACGCCGCGGGAGCGCCCCGAGCTGCTCGCCACGCTGCCGCAGGTGGAGCGGATCTCCTCGGGCGCGGCGCCCGGGCTGCTCGTGAACGCGCTCGACCCGGCGACGTTCCGCGGCGACCAGGAGGTCAGCACCTACACGCGGCGCGGCCGCATCCCCGGGAGCGTCAACCTTCCGCTGTTCACGCTCCTCGAACCGGCGACCGGTCGGTTCCTGCCGCTCGACGACCTGCGCGAGCGTCTGCAGGCGGGCGGGCTGCTCGACGCCGAGGGGGCCGTCACCTACTGCGGGGGCGGGATCGCGGCGACGCTGCCGGCGTTCGCGGCGTACGTCGTGTCGGGGGCCGAGGTCGCCGTGTACGACGGGTCGCTGTCGGAGTGGACGGCGGCGAAGGGGCTGCCGGTCGCGGTGGGGTGACACGGCGCGCCCGGGGAGCACGAGAGCCCCGCCGGACACCGGCGGGGCTCTCGTCGAGCCCGGCTCGTCCGCGAGCAGCAGGTCGGCTGCCAGGACGAGTGCGCACGCGTGCTCCGGCCGTCCGCCCTACTTCACGGCGCCGGACGTGATGCCCGAGATGATCTTGCGCTGCGCCACGATGAACGTGACCAGCAGCGGCAGGCTCATCACGACGACGTAGGCGAAGATCAGGTGCCAGTTGTTCAGGTACAGCCCCGCCGAGGCCACGTTGTAGAGGTTGAGGGGCAAGGTGTCCACGCGTCCGCCGATGACGAAGAACGCGTAGAAGACGTCGTTCCAGATGTACAGGCAGATCAGGATGGTCGCGGTGCTCAGCACCGGGACGAGCAGCGGCAGGATCACGGTGCGGAACACCCGCATCGGCGTGGCCCCGTCGACGCGCGCGGCCTCCTCCAGCTCGTGCGGGATGGTCCGGATGAACCCGGTGACGAAGAAGATCACCGTGGACATGTACATCCCGACGTACACGCCGATCATGCCGACGACCGTCCCGGCGAGGCCGAGCTGGCGCAGCAGCAGCACGATGGTGACCACGGCGGGCGGCAGCACGATGCCCGAGATCGCGAGCGCGTAGAGGGCCGCGGACATCCGGGAGCGGCGCCGGGCGAGGATCCACGAGGCGAGCGACCCGAGCACCAGGACGACGAACACCGACGGCACCATGATCAGCAGCGAGCCCCCGAACGCCGCGGGGACGTCCCCGTCGCGCCAGATCTCGGCCAGGTTCGCGCCGAGCTGCCACTGCGAGGGCAGCGACAGGTCGGGCTGCAGCGCCTCGGCCTGGGACTTGCCGGCGGTGACCACGATGATCCACAGCGGCAGGGCGATCAGCAGGACGACCGACAGGACGACGACGAACGGCTGGATCCGGCGCCAGGGGCCGGACCTGCCGCCGAGGGTCGATCGGGGCCGACCGCCGCGGGCGGTGCTGGTGCCGTGCGGCGCGACGATGCTCACAGGACGTCCTCTCGACGGCGCAGCATCCCGATGACCGGGAACGCCAGGGCGACGACGACGAGGAACAGCACGAGGCTCATCGTCGTGGCCTGCGCGAACAGGCCCTGCCCGAAGGTGCGGAAGATGAAGATGTTCAGCAGCTCGGTCGACCGGGCCGGGCCGCCGGCAGTGGTCGCCTGCACGATGTCGAACCCGTTCATCGAGCCGAGCAGCGCGGTCGCGACGTTGAACGTGACCGCGGGGGCGATCAGCGGGAACCGGATCCGCCAGAACTGGGTCCAGGCGCCCGCGCCGTCGAGGCGCGCGGCCTCCAGCACGTCCTCGCTGATGGTCTTGAGGCCGGCCATGTAGATCAGCATCGGCAGGCCCATCCACTTCCAGGCGTGGATGGTGGCGACGACGAGCAGCGTCCAGGACGTGCTGCCGAGCCAGGCGGTCGTGACCTCCGTGCCGGTGATCCAGCTGAGGATCGCGTTCAGCGCGCCGTCCGGCTTGAGGATCGCCTGGAACACGTACCCGACCGCGAGCGCGGACATGATGACCGGGATGAAGAACAGGACGCGGGCGATGCGGTTGACCCGCGTGTCCCGCTCGAGCAGGAGGGCGAGGAGCAGACCGAAGAGGTTCTGCAGGATCGCCACGAGGACGGCGTAGCCGAGGGTGACCCGGAGCGCACGACCCAGGTCGCCGTTCTCGAACAGCCGCGTGAAGTTGTCCCAGCCGACGAACCCGATCTCCGCCTTGAAGCTCGACCAGTCGGTGAACGAGTAGACGAAGTTGAACAGCGTCGGCAGGAAGAAGAAGACGCCGAGCAGCACGAACGCGGGGGCGGCGAACGCCCACGGGTGGTTGCGCGCCCGTCGCGTGCGGTTGGCGCGCGCCGTCCTCGCCTCGGTGGGTCCCTCCCGGGTCGGGGCGGGAGCGGTGGTGGTGGTCATGGGTGTCCTCGTCCTCGACGGAGGACCGCCCGCCCCTGCGTCGGGCGGTCCTCCGTGACGGTCACGTGCGGTTGCTGACCGGCGGGCCCGGCCGGGCTCCGGTCAGAAACCCTCGACGCCCTGCGCGGACGCGAGCTGCGCGAACTGGTCCTGCGTCTGCTGCGCGACCTGCTCCGGCGTCAGCGCGCCCTGGATCATGTCACCGAGCCGCAGGTACAGGTCGGGGTTGGCCACAGCCTCGACCTGCATCGAGCCGGCGGCGCCGTCGAGCGCGTCGGCGACCGACACCAGCGCGTCGGGGACGGTCGCGGGCGTCTCGACGCCCGGCTGCAGCGAGACGGTGTCCTGGTCCTCGACGAAGTCGGCGTACCCGTCGCCGAGCCAGAAGCTCAGGAGCTGGCGGGCGGCGGCCTCGCGGCTCTCGTCGCCGGTGCGGAACGCGACCAGCGCGTTGGCCTGGTCCGGGACGAAGGTGCCGACGTTGCCGTCGGTCGAGATCGGGAAGAACCCGATCTTCTCGTTCAGCTCGTCGGTGTCGGCCAGGGACTGCAGCTGGCCGAAGAACGAGTTCACCTGCATGACCATCGCCGCGTCGCCCGCGAGCAGAGCCGCGCCCTGGTCCTCGAACGTGGCCGTCTTGATGTCGTCGTTGAACAGGCCCTCGGCGATCAGGTCCTGGTAGCCCGTGATGGCGTCGATGATCGGGCTGTCGCCGAACGTGGTCGACGCGCTGTTGACGTCCTCCCACAGTCCGTCCTTGGACGCCTCGGCGAGCGGCGCCTGGACCCACCACTGCGTCCCCCAGGGCGAGCCCGCGTTGCCGCCCATCTCGAAGAAGGGCGTCACACCGGCGGCCTGGACCGTCCGGGCGTCCTCGACGAGCTCCGTCCAGCTGGTCGGGGTGTCGGTGAGCCCGGCGTCGGCGAACACCTGCTTGTTGTAGTACGCGCCGATCACGGCCGGGGTGCTGATGAGCGCGGCGTAGCGGGTGCCGTCGTACGAACCCGTGAGGTCGACGAGCGCCGGGTCCATGTCGTCCAGCCACGGCGCGTCGTCCAGCGGCTGCAGGTTCTGCTTCGCGTTGATGCCGGCGAGCATCGACGCGGTCGGCTGCCAGAACGCGAGATCGGGCTTGTCGCCGGTGGCGATCTTGGTCTGGATGCTCTGCTCGTACGGGTCGGTGATCGTCACGACGTCGACGCTGGCGCCGGTGGTCTCCTCGAACGCCTCGACGACGGCGTCGGGCACGGTGTTGGAGTTCTGCGCGGCCCAGATGGTCAGCTCGACGCCCGACAGGTCGGCGTCCTGCGCGGGCCACTCCGCCGGCGCACCGCCCGAGGCGGAGCCGCCCGCCCCGGGGTCGGAGCAGGCCGTGAGCGCCAGGCCGGCGGTCAGCAGGATCGCGGCGAGAGCAGGGGTCTTCTTCATCGGTTCTCCCTAGGCAGGTGCCGGCGTCGTCGCCGGCGGGGTGAGGGACGTGCTGTGGTGCTGTCAGGGGTGGCGGACGCGCAGGACGCGCGCCTGCGGGCCGCCGTCGGCGTGCGGGACCCGGACGCGGACCCGTCCGTCGGGCAGGCGGTCGATCTGCCACGGCGTGCCGGGCTGCGCACGGGGGAACGCGACCTCGACGTCGCCGTCCGGCAGGTCCAGGACGATCTCGTCCGAGCCACCGCGCCGCCAGACGGTGGCGAGGGTCTGCGTCGGACCGGTGAGGGCGGAGGCGACCCAGGGGTCGGACCACCCGGGCAGGCCGAGCGGCCAGGCGGCGTGCGCCTCGTGCAGCCAGTCCTCGTTCGCCCGGGCCAGCTCGACCGCCTCGACGACCAGCCCGAGGCGGGCGGAGTCCATCCGGTCGAGGTGACCGGAGAGGTAGAACCGACCCGCGAGGCCGGTGCTGAGCGTGAAGACGCACTCCTCGAGCGTCATCCCGGGCTGCGGGTACGCCCAGTTCGCGGCCTGCTCCGGCAGGATCGACACGAGCGCACCGACCGCGACCGGCGGGTACAGGACCAGGTTCTGCTGATCCGACGTCGACTGCAGGGTGGATCGCGACAGCAGCGCGTCGTCCGCGCGCATCGCCCCGGACGCGCAGTTCTCGAGCATCAGGTCCGGGTGGCGGAGCAGGATCCCGTCGAGCCAGGCGACCTGCGCCCGGTTCTGCTCGAGCAGCCCCTGGCCGACGCTGTCGGTCGCGTGGTCCGTGCCGGCGCCCGGGGTGACGTTGTAGTCGAGCTTGAAGTAGCCGACGCCGAACTCGTCGACCAGGCGGTCCACCACGGTGTCGAGGTGCTTCACCGCATCGGGGTGCCGCAGGTCCAGGAGGTACCGGTCGTGCTCGACGACCCGCTGGCCGCGACGCTGGAGGAACGCCTCGCCGGGCAGCTGCTCCGCGAGCGGGCTCCGCACGCCCACCACCTCCGGCTCGAGCCAGAGCCCCGGGACCATCCCGCGGTCGCGGATCCGGTCGGTCACCTCGTGCAGCCCACCGGGGAACCGGAGCGTCGACGGCTCCCACTCGCCGACGGAGTCCCACCAGTCGCCGCCGTCGTCGTACCAGCCGGCGTCGATGCAGAACACCTCGGCTCCGACGTCCGCCGCCGCGTCGACGAGGGGCAGCAGCTTGTCCGTCGTGGGGTCGCCCATCAGCGTGTTCATGTAGTCGTTGAACACGAGGAAGGGGGCGCGGGCCCGACCGTCGCTGCGCGCGGGCCGGTCCTGGGCCACGGCGTGGTGCCGGTCCCGGCGGGCCGCGGTGAGGCCCGCCACGGCGGCCTGCCAGTCGCCGGCCACGGGCACCACCGTCACCGGTACCGTGGCGAACTCCTGACCGGGCTCGAGCGTGCGGAGCCAGTGGTGGTCGATGTCCGTCGGACCGAGTGCGACGAGGGCGAGGACGCGCCGGTCGTCGCGCGTCAGCCGCTCGCTGACCTCGAGCCGCCAGGCGCCGTTGTGCTCGATCTGCCAGCCCAACGAGGCGTCTCCGGCTCGGGTGGTGAGCACGCCGCTCGGCACGCGGGTGCCGCTCGACCACGTCCCCGTGCTCGCGACGACGTGCGCGCCACGGCCGTCCTGGTGCTGGTGGCGCGGGAGATCGAGGTCGACCAGGCCGCCCTGCCCGACGAGGGGGACGTGCTCCCAGCGGTTCTCCCCCACCCACTCGCTCGTGCCCTCCACGGAGACCACCGCGTCCAGGGGCCGGTCCCCGACCGGACCGGCCAGCGCCACCGAGCTCACGGCCTGGAGGTGCACCGGGGTCGCGCCGGCGTTGCGGACCGTGGTGGTCGCCCGGACCGCCCCGCCCCGCAGCTCGAGCCGCGTCAGGGCGACCAGCCCGGCGCCGGGGTCCTCCTGGGTCACCTCGACCACGCGGCCGGCGCCGTCGGCCGCGGGGGTGGCGCTGACCTGGAGCACGCGCATCCGGACGCCGACGGCGGTGGCGGTGTTCCGGAGGTTGCCCGCGGCGCGGCCGTGGCCCACGGCCAGGACCTCCACCAGCGGCTGGACGGCGCGCGCGGCCAGCTCGGCGGCATCGTCCGCCGCCGTGCCGCCGACCAGCGCCGCCGGCCGGTCGTCCGCCCAGACCAGGTGCAGGACGGCGTCGCCGTCCCCGAGGGCCTGCGTGCGCAGTCCCGTGCTCTCGCGAGTCATCCTCGACCCCATCTCCTCGTACCCGGCCAGGTGCGCCAGGGCGACGAGTCGATGAAAGCGCATATCAAGAACGAGGGCAAGTAGCCCAGGTCACGGCATGATCACGAATGATGAGCGGTTTCAGACTGCGGAGCGACGTCGCGGGCCCGAGGACGCACGGACGACCAGATCGGGCACGAGGCGCGCCGAGGCGACCCCGCTCTCGCCCGCCTGCAGGCGCGCCAGCAGGCGTACGGAGTCGCGCCCGAGCTGCACGAAGTCCTGCCGCACGGTCGTCAGCGCGGGATCCCACAGGGGACCCAGCGGGTGGTCGTCGAACCCCACGACCGACACGTCGTGCGGCACGCGCCGCCCGCTGTCGTTGAGCGCGCGGATCACGCCCATCGCGAGCTCGTCGTTGCCGCAGAGGACCGCCGTGACGTCGAGGTCACGGGCGAGACGCAGCCCCGCGTCGTACCCCGACATCGGCGCCCAGTCCGCGCGCAGGGGCGGGGGCACCGGGGCTCCGGCGGCCTCGAGGGTCTCGCGCCACCCGACCAGGCGGGAGCTCTCCCGCCCCGCCGAGGGGATGGCGACGTGGTGCACGGTCTCGTGCCCCAGGTCGAGCAGGTAGCGGGTGGCGCTCGCGGCGCCCACCCGGTCGTCCATCGAGGCGTGCAGGATCTCGTCGTCCGAGCGGTTCCCCGCCGCCAGGGCGACCAGCGGCACCCAGTCCGGGACCGCGGCGAGCGCCGCCGCGCCGGGCGGGTCGTACTCCAGCACGACCGCACCGGCGATCGGCTGGCTCAGCGCGGTGTCGACCGCCGCGTCGACGACCTCGCGGTCGTCCGTCTCGACGACGCAGATCATCACCATGTGCCCCGCGGCACGGGCCGCCTCCTCGATCCCCTGGATCGAGGAGGCGTACCCGTACCGGGTGGTGTTGCTGGTGATGATCGCGATCATCGGCAGGCTGCCCGCGGCCAGGGCCCGGGCGGCGCCGTTGCGCCGGAACCCGAGCCGCTGGATCGCGGCGTGCACGAGCGCCTCGCGCTCGGGGCTGACCCGCGTGGAACCGGTGAGCACCCGAGACACCGTGGGGACGCTGACGCCGGCCTCACGGGCGACGTCGGCGATCGTGGGCTGCTTTCCGGAGACGGGTCGTGCCACAGCCGACAACCTAGGCGATCACGGCCGGGACCCGGCACTCAGCCGTGCCGCGTCCACGGCCCGTCCGGGTCACCGGGCACCTGGTTGCGGGTCCACCAGCGCGCCTCGTGCACGACGCCGTCGTGCCGCACGAGGTCACCGGCGGCGAACACGCGCGATGCCGTCCAGACGGCCGTGCCGTCCGCATCCGTGCGGATCTGCTGCCACGGACCGACCGGGTCGCCCGGCTCCTGGCGCTGGGTCCACCACGACGCCACCCACTCCGCGCCGCCGTGCGTGACCCGGTCGCCCTCGACGTAGACGGTCGCCGGGTCCCAGGTCGCGAGCTCCTCACCGCCGACCGGGACCGTCGTGGGGGCACCGGTCGCCAGGGGGGCGATCTCGATGCGGTCCAGGTCGGGCGCCCAGCCGTCGGCCCGGCCGAATTCCAGCGACGCGTCGCCCGACCCGAGCTCGACCAGGAACGTGCGCTCGAGGAAGGACGTCCACGCGTACGTGTAGCGCAGGTACGCGTACCCCGAGGACTCCTGCGCGCCCTGCTCCCACACGTCCAGGCGGCGGTCGACGACCTGGGGGTTGTAGTCGTGGCTGCCACTGACCTCGGCGTTGGCGAACCGGACGGTCACCGCGTAGGTGCCCGGCTGGTCCACACCCGGCGCCCGGTCGACGACCACGGCGTTCTCGCGACCCTGACCGATGCTGCCGACCCCGGCCGAGCCCGATGCGTTGGACCCGGTGCTCGCGGCGTACGTGGTGACCCGGGCGTTCCCGCGCAGCTGCGCGTCCTCGGCCTCGACGACGAGCGCCGCACCGGGGTCACCGGTCGCCCGGGTCGTCAGGTCGCGCACCACCGCGCCGGTCGGCGACCGCAGCTCGACCTCGTTGATGCCGTGCGCGAGGTGCAGGCGCGCCGTCGACGACCACGTGCCGGCACCGGGCGCCTCCAAGGTCGCGACGGGGGCGCCGTTCACCGTCACGTCGACGGTCGACGCGGCGGTCGACGCGTACGTCACCGTCACGTCGTGGTACCCGGTCGAGGCGGCGTGCACGTAGGCGTCGGCTCGCGCGTCGCCGCCCGGGAGCGCGGCCCAGCCTCGCGTCCCGTCCGCCCAGGTCAGGACTGCGCCGTCCTCCAGGCGGAGCGTCGAGGCGGGGTAGGTGGTCGGCTCACCGTCGGTGACGTCGGTCAGCGCGAAGGTGTCGAGCGTGATGTCGGCGTTCGGGAGCAGCGTGGCGCCGTCCACGCTGGCCCGCAGGGAGAGCACGTGCTCACCGGCGGTCAGCGCGACCTCCAGCTCGGCGGACCCGCGGTACTGCCACCGGGACGTCGCGTTCAGCGCGAGGTCGGCGGCGTACTGCACCGTGCCGGCGTGCGCGTCGTCGACGAACAGCGCGTGGCGCCCCGGGACGCCGGGAGCCGCGCCGACCACCTCGAACCGGTACGTGCCGTCGCGCGGCACCTCGACCGTCCAGTCCGCGCGCGACGTGGCGCGGTTGAACGACCCGACGTCCTTGCCGTGCGACGCCAGGAACTTCCAGCCGCCGCCCTGCTTCGGGTCCTGCGTGTAGACCTGCGCGTCGGTGAGCGCCGTGTCCTCCGCCTCGACCGAGGCGTGGAAGACCGCGTCGACCGCGACCTCGCGGTCCTGCGCGGGGGTGATGACGACCTGGTAGCCGGCGTACCGGTCGTAGGTCGGCACCGTGAGGGCGAGCTCCCCGTCCGCCACGGCGACGTCCTGCGCCGCCTGGATGACGCGCGGGGTGGCCGCGACGCCCTCGGCGCCGGTGAGGCGCACCTCGCGCACCTCGACGTCGACCGCGCCGCCGAACACGGCGGGGTCCAGACCGGCGAGGTCGACCCGCACGTCCTTCGACCCGCCGCCGTACAGCACGGTGGCCCGTCGGTTGTCGACGTCGACGGCGCCGATGCCCTGCAGCGTGTCCACGGCGTTCAGCGCCGGCGGCGTCACCGCGACCGTCTGCGACCCCTCGAGGTCGCCGTACCACTTGAACATCCACCAGCCGGCGTTCGCGGCGTTGGCCCGGGCGCTGTTGTCCGACAGGTTGCCCGCGTAGTTCCAGTACGCGACCTGGCCGTCGATCTTGAGGTCCTCCATGATCGAGAACCACTGGATCAGCTGACCCGGGGTGCTCATGTCGCGGAGCATCCCCCACTCGGTCACGTTCACGTGCAGCGGCTCCAGGCCCAGGCGCTGCTCGAGCGCCCGGTACGCGTCGTAGTTGCCGCGGAACGTGGCCAGGTTGTCGATGCCGAGCTCGTGCCAGATGAACACGTCCGGCACCGTCCCCGACGCCATCGTGTGCTGCAGGAACGCCTCGGAGCGCTCGGGCTGCCAGCGCGTGTCGCCGGGGCCGCCGATGCGGGCGTCCCCGAGCCCGTGCGCGTCCCAGACCTCCTGGATCACGCCGTGCACCGCGTCCCAGTCCTCGAGGAACGTCTGACCCTGCGTCGACCAGTTGGCGTACCAGTTCCCGCCGTCCGGCTCGTTGAACGGGATGAACACGTAGTCGCCGGGGCGGTCCGACTCGGTGGCGACCGCCTCGGCCACGATCCGCGTCACCTCGAGGAAGTCCCAGGTGCCGTTCGGCGTGTCGGTGAACTCGCCGGTCGCGAGGTCGTAGGTACGGGTGTCACCCGGCCGCTGCCCGCCGTGGTACGGCCAGTCCGGGTAGTAGTCCTGCACGTAGATGTAGAGGTCCTGGCCGTGCTTGTCGAAGAACCCGTCCTCGATCTGCAGGGCGTCGCCCGACGGGTGCTGGGTGCCGAACGGCGCCTTCTGCGACACGTTGGTGATGTGCGCGCCGTTGATCAGCGCCTGCGTGGGCGCGCCGTCGTCACCCAGGCCGTACAGCGCACCGGACGCGCCGCCGCGGAAGTCGCCGGTCGCGCTCGCCAGGTCGACCTGGAGCACGTCGACGTCCGCCTGCTCGGCCTGCCCCGGGGACGGCTGGGCCGACGCCGGGACGGCGCCGAGAACTCCGGTGCCCAGACCCAGGGTCGCGGCCACGGCCAGCCAGCGTGGTGTTCTCGTCATCGAGACGTTCCTTCGCGGTAGGAGGCGAGCTCGTCGAGCGCGAACGGCACGGGCGCGACTGCGAGCTCGTGAGACGTCCATCCATGAAAGCGCATATCACGTGCGGCGTGCAAGACCTCGGCGTTGATGGCCGGCGTCGCTCTGCAAGCGCTATCAGCGCAACGCGACCTGGCCGGGCCGGAAGGACGACGTGGACCCGACGCAGCTCGATGGGGCGCCAGGGCGACCGCGCCGACAACCCCGGCGCCCGCGTCCGCCACCGGGATCCGGCGGTGCCCTCACCGCCCCGAGGGGCTGCCGACGACGTCGCGCCCGGGAAGCACGAGAGCCCCGCCGGACACCGGCGGGGCTCTCGTCGAGCGGTAGCGGTGGGATTTGAACCCACGGTGGACTTTCACCCACACACGCTTTCGAGGCGTGCTCCTTAGGCCGCTCGGACACGCTACCTCGGGCCAGAACAGTACCGGATGCGAGGCGGAACTCCCGCATCGGGAGTCGTACCGTGGTGCACGTGACACCCCCGCGCCTGCCGATCCCCCTCCACGACGCCGTCCGGCCGAACCCGGGGACCGTCGACGACGCGGTCCGGTTGCTCCGTGGCAGCCGCCTCACCGTGCTCACCGGGGCGGGCCTGTCGACCGACTCCGGCATCCCGGACTACCGGTCGCCGGACTCCCCGCCGCGGAACCCGATGACGTACCAGCAGTTCGTCGGCGACGAGGGCTTCCGCCGGCACTACTGGGCGCGCAACCACGTCGGCTGGCGGTACGTGCACCGCACGCACCCGAACGCGGGGCACCGCGCCCTGGCGTCGATGGAGGCGCACGGGGTCGTGCTCGGGGTGATCACGCAGAACGTCGACCTGCTGCACGAGCAGGCGGGCTCCCGCCGGGTGATCGACCTGCACGGCCGGTACGACCGGGTCATCTGCTTGCGGTGCCACCGGACCGTGACGCGCGCCGAGCTCGCCGAGCGGCTGGAGGCCGCCAACCCCGGCTTCGCCGAGTCGGTCGGCGCGGTCGGCGACGTGGAGATCGCGCCCGACGCGGACGCCGTCATCGAGCAGACGTCGCACTTCCGGGTGGTCGACTGCTGGCAGCCCGACCCCGACGGCGGCGACGGCCCGTGCGGCGGGATGCTGAAGCCGGACATCGTCTACTTCGGCGAGACGGTGCCCGGGCCCCGGGTGGCGGACGCGTACGCGCTCGTCGACGAGGCGGACGCGCTGCTCGTGGCGGGGTCGTCGCTGACGGTCCAGTCCGGGCTCCGGTTCGTGCGGCACGCGGCCGAGGAGGGCAAGCCGGTCGTGATCCTCAACCGCGGCGCCACCCGCGGGGACCCCCTGGCGACGCTCACGCTGGACGCGGGGGCGTCGGAGACGCTGACGGAGCTGGCCGACCGGCTCTGAGCGCGGCCGGGCCGGGGGCGCCGGAGGCACGCCCCCCAGAGGCGGGCGACCCCGCTCCGTGCCACGCTCCGGACATATCGCCCGTGCAGGAGAGCCGCGGGCACCGCGGGAGCCTTGCGGCGACCCCACCCGACACCTATAGTCGCGGCATGTGGCATCGTTGCCACATCGTCGGGCGAGGGAGCTGGGCAGGCCTCCCGCCGGCGTCCACGGTCGACTGGAGGCCTCGATGACGCAGCTGAGAGCCGACGCCGCTCCGGCCGTCGCACCCTCGTCCCGCGCCGCTCGCAAGCGCCGCACGCCCAAGGTGCCCTACAACAAGCGCGAGGCGCTGACGGGCTACCTGTTCATCTCGCCGTGGATCGTCGGGTTCCTGGTCTTCACGGCCGGCGCGATGATCTACAGCCTGGTGATCTCGTTCAGCCACTACAACCTGGCGACGAACACGGCCCGCCCCGCGGGCTTCGACAACTACTCCCAGCTGTTCAGCGACCCCCGGGTCGCGACGTCGCTGGCGAACACCCTGTTCTACGCGGTGCTCGCGGTGCCGCTGGAGATCCTGGTCGCGCTGGGCCTCGCCTCGCTGCTGAACCAGGCGGGCCGCGGCGCCGGCTTCTTCCGGACCGTGTACTACCTGCCCAAGATGACGCCCGCGGTCGCGACGGCGGCGGTGTTCTTCCTGCTGCTCAACGGCAACACGGGCGCGATCAACCAGTTCCTGCGGATCTTCGGCATCGAGGGCCCGCAGTGGCTCGTCGACCCGGCGTGGATCAAGCCGTCGATCGTGCTGATGACCCTGTGGGGCGTCTCCGGGACCATGGTGATCTTCCTGGCGGCGCTCAAGAACGTGCCGCGCGAGCTCTACGAGGTCGCCGAGCTCGACGGCGCGGGGGTCTGGCAGCGGTTCCGGAACATCACGCTGCCGATGATCTCCAGCGCCATCTTCTTCAACGTGATCGTGCTGTCGATCGCCGCGTTCCAGGTGTTCGACCAGGCCTACCTGCTGTTCTGGCGCGACCAGTCGAACGCCTCGCCCGAGGCGTCGCTGTTCTACGCGATCTACCTGTTCCAGCAGGCGTTCCGGCAGTTCAACTTCGGGTTCGCCGCCGCCATGGCGTGGCTGCTGTTCCTCATCATCATGGTGATCACGGCCATCCAGATGAAGTTCGGCAACCGGTTCGTCTACTACGAGGGGGGCAGGGACTGATGGCCAGCACCGGCACCACCAGCACGCCCGTCCGCCAGGTCCCCGGCCTGCCGGAGGACGCCACGGGGCAGGGCGACCGCCCGATCGACCCGAACCGGCCGCCGCTGGACGAGAACCGCCCCGGCGGTCGCACCGGCCGCCGGGTGCGCCGCGGCCTCGTCATCGCGGCGCTCGTCGTGATGTCGTTCGTATTCCTGTACCCGTTCGCCTGGCTGCTCGCGGCGAGCCTCAAGGGCCGCGGCCAGGTGTTCGACAACTCCCTGTGGCCGAGCGAGTTCCACTGGGGCAACTACGTCCGCGTGTTCGACGAGCTGCCGCTCGGGAACTGGATGATCAACAGCGTCGGCATCGCGGTCCTGGCCGCGGTCTCGGTCGCGGTGTCCTCGTCGCTGGTCGCGTGGGGGTTCGCGCACTTCCGGTTCCCGCTGCGCGGATTCCTGTTCGGGCTCGTGCTCGCGACGATGATGCTCCCCGGCGCGGTCACGATGATCCCGATCTACCTGATCTGGAAGGAGCTCGGGTTCCTCGGCACCTGGGTCCCGCTGTTCGGCGCGAACCTGTTCGGGTCGGCGTTCTACATCTTCCTGCAGCGGCAGTTCTACCTGGGCCTGCCGCGGGAGCTGTTCGAGGCCGCGCGCATCGACGGGGCGAACCAGTGGCGCACGTACTGGCGGATCGTGTTCCCGCTGTCGCTGCCGTCGTTCATCATCGTGCTGCTGTTCGAGTTCCAGGCGTCCTGGAACAACCTGCAGGCCGCGCTGATCTACCTGAACGCCGGCAGCCCGGAGGACTTCACCGCGCCGCTCGGCATCGCGTACGCGATGACCCGGTACTCGCCGACGGCGGGCGGCCAGGGCGACTACCAGTACGTGATGGTCGCGGCGCTGCTCGTGACGCTGCCGATGCTCGCGCTGTTCGCGTTCGGGCAGCGGTACTTCATCGAGGGCGTGGCGACCCAGGGCCGCAAGGGCTGACGCCGCGCGCCCACCTTCCGCCGAGATAGGACCCCCGCGTCGAGATCGGACCGCCCCAGGTCCGATCTCGACGAGCGGGTCCTATCTCGGCGCCGGGCGCGGGGCGGGCCCCGGGGACGGCGCGACGCGCGTCAGACGGGGTCGGGCAGGAGCGACGGGTCGGCCAGCGCCTGCTCGCACGCCAGGAGCAGCGCGCCGCCGGTCCAGGCGTGGCTCAGCGTGAGCAGCATCCCCTTCGGCTGGAAGCACGCCGTCTGGTAGTACCGCTCGGAGGTCATGCCCCGGTAGGCGTTGAAGTCGCCGTCGAAGCGGGCGACCAGCTGCCGGAAGCACGCGAGCGTCTCCGCGGCCCGGTCGGCGTAGTGCGGGTCGCCGGTGGCGGCGGACAGCTCGGCCAGCTCCCGTGTGCAGACCAGGCCGTAGGCGTGCAGGTGCTGGTTCGACGGCGAGGCGTTGTCGGCGCCGCGGGTCGCGAACCGGTAGACGTCCAGCGGGGTCCCCTCCGGGAACCGGGTGTTGTACGTGTACCGGAAGGTCAGCATCCAGTCCGCGGCGCGGCGGGCCAGGTCGAGCCAGCGCGGGTCCCCGGTGCGCCGGTGCAGCGCGACGTACGACATGACGGCGACGTACCCGTCCTCGGAGGTCGGCGCCAGGTCGACGTCCTCGGGCGCGCCGTGCAGGAACTCGCGGTCGACGAACTGCGCGTAGTGCTCGCCGGCCCGCACGGCGGCCGCGAGGTAGGCGCCGTCCGCGCCGTCGGGCCCGTCCCACCGCCCCGCCTCGGCGAGCGCGGCGACCCAGGTCAGGCCCGCGGCGCCGTGCCAGGACAGCACTTCACCCGTCTCGGCGTGGTGGGCCGACCCGAGGTTGCCGTCGGGCCGCTGCCGGCGGACGACGACGTCGAGGTTCGACCGCAGCGCCGCGGCCCAGCCGGGGTGCGCGGCGCGGACGTCCTCCCCCAGCTCGAGCGCCCGGGCCAGGAACAGCGACGCCTCCGCGAGCGTGCGGGAGTGCAGCGCGCCCGGGGTGCGGGACCAGCTCTGCGACCAGCCGTGCTCCGCGTACCAGACGCCCCAGAACGTGCCCGAGGGCGACAGGTGGTCGCAGACGAAGTCGACGACCCGGGCCGCCGCCGCCCCGGCCTCGTCCGCGCCCCGCCGGCGCGCGTGCGCCAGCAGCGCGTACGCCCAGGGGATGCCGCTGACCCAGCCGACGTGCATGGCCTGCCGGTCGACGGTCAGGCCGTCCCGGCCCGAGACCTCGCGGTCGAAGCCGACCGTCTCGAGCAGCACGCCCGGCTCCGCGTAGTGCCAGCGGTGCAGGCCCTCGGCGGCGAGGTCGGCGGCCTCCGCGATCCCGACCCAGGGCCGCAGCGGCGAGGCCGCGCGGGTGCGCTCGTGCTCCTCGCGCAGGATCGCGGCGTAGGCGTGCCGGTCCGGGCCGGTCGCGTACACGGCGAACCGCAGCGTGACCCGCTCCCCCGGCGCCCAGCGGTAGGTCGTCGTCTCCGCGGGGCGCGGCGTCCCGGAGCCGTAGTACGACACCGGGCCCTCGCGGAACGGGAAGGTCAGGTGCACGCTGCCGACGCCGGTGGCGGCGTCGTGCGCCAGGCCGAGGCCGGTCATGCCGAGCGCGGTCGTCTCCGGGGCGACCAGCGCGACGCCGCCGGGGCCGGCCCAGGCGAGCACGGCCGGGGTCGCGGCGCGGTCCGCGCGGTACTCCCAGTGGTCGCTCACCATGCCGGCCGGGTCGTCCGCGCCCACCTCGAACCGCGGGAACGGCCGGTCGCAGTCGACGGGCCGGTTCTCGCCGTAGAACGCGCCGGGGATCAGCCACCAGGGCGCCTCTGGCGCGGCCGGCAGGTGCACCCGGAACCGGATGCCCGCCTCGGTCGGCGCGTCGCCGCGGTGCTCGACGTCGAGCCGGACGTCGACGCGGCCCGAAGCAGTGGGCGCCGCCCAGGTGGCGCGGACGTGGAACGACCCGGCCTCGCCGGCGACCGCGCCCGGCCCGGCCGGGGTCGACGGCGCCGCAAGCACGGTGCCGTCCGCCAGCACCACCTCGGCCACGTGCGGCACGGCGGCCACCACGGGGCCGTCGTCGCCGGACCACGCCGACCCCGCCGGCCGGAGCGACCCCGTCGGTCGCAGCAGGACGCCCTCGTCCACGTGCCCACCCTCCGCCGCGGAGCGGCCGTCGGTCGATCGGTCGGTCTGCCGGCCGCTCAGGCCGCGGGCGGCTCGTCGGCGGCCCAGGCGTCCACCATCTCGCTGATCACGTGCAGCACCAAGGTGTGCATCTCCTGGATCCGCGGCGTCGCCGAGGACGGCACCAGCAGCAGGTGGTCGGCGTGCTCCCGGGCGGGTCCGCCGTCCCCGCCGGCGAGCAGCAGCGTGGTCGCGCCGTTCGCACGTGCGGACTCGAGGGCGCGGACCACGTTCGGGGAGCGGCCGCTCGTGGTGAACGCGACGACCAGGTCGCCCGGGCGGGCGAGCGCCTCGACCTGGCGGGCGAACACGTCCTCGTAGGCGTAGTCGTTCGCGATGCAGGTCATCGACGTCGGGTCCGTGCTGAGCGTGACGGCGGGCAGCGGGCGCCGGTCCCGCTTGTAGTGGCCGACGAGCTCGCCGGTCAGGTGCTGCGCGTCCGCGGCGCTGCCGCCGTTGCCGAACGTGTACAGGGTGCCGCCGCGGGCGAACGTGTCGCGGACCAGCTCGCCGGCGGCGCGGATCCGGTCGGCGAGCCCGACCATGGCGCCGGCCACGTCGGCGTGCGCGGCGAGGTGGGCGTGCAGCCAGTCGGCGGGGGCGTCGGGCGCGTCGGCGGCGGCCGGGCGGGCGGGGACGGGCGGGACGGCCGGGGTGAGGATCGGGGCGGTGGGGTCAGACACGAGCGGCCTCCGTCGGCGCGTGGTCGTGCGGCGGGCGGGTGGGTGCGGCGGCGTGGGTGTCGGCGGGCGCGGCGGCACCGGCGGTGCCGGCAGAAGCGGCGGTGCCGGCGGTCGCGGCGGTGCCGGCGGTCGCGGCGGTGCCGGCAGTCGCGGCGCGATCGACGGACCCGGCGACGACGTCTGCGCCGCCCGCAGCCAGCACGTCGAACGCGATCGCCCCGGCCCCCACGACGCAGACGACGTCCCCGAGCGCGGCGAGCCGCACCGTCGCGGCGCGCGCCGCCGGGGGCATGGCTTCCCGGGCGACGATCTCCCGCACCGGGTCGAGCAGCATCGCGCCGGACCGGGTCACCCCGCCGCCGAGCACGACCAGCTCCGGCTCCAGCACGTTGACCAGGTCGGACACCGCGCTGCCGAGCAGGTCGACGGTCTCGTCCCAGACCCGCGCGGCGAGCGGGTCCCCGGCGGCCGCGGCGGCGCTGACGTCCGCGGCCGTGACGGCGGCCAGGGCGGCGAGCGACGACGGCGCCTCCCCCGGCTCCGCATCGGCGAGGGCCTCGGCGGCGCGCGCCGCGATCGAGGACCCCGACGCGTACGCCTCGATGCACCCGCGCCGCCCGCACGAGCAGGCGCGGCCGCCGCGGCGGACGGTGATGTGGCCGAGCTCGCCGCCGTTGCCGGCCGCGCCGCGGTGCAGCCGGCCGTCGAGGACGACGCCGCCGCCCACGCCGGTCGACACGGTCAGGTAGACGAGGCTGCCGAGCCCGCGCCCGGCGCCGTACCGGTGCTCGGCGACGGCCGCGGCGGTGGCGTCGTTCTCCAGCGCGAACGGGACGCCGAACGCGGCGGTCGCCAGCGGGCCGATCGGGACGTCGTCCCAGCCGGGCAGGTGCGGCGGCGACTGGAGGACGCCGGTCGGCGCGTCGAGCGGGCCGCCGCACGCGATGCCCACGGCGCCGACGGGTCCGAGCCCGGCCTCCGCGACGGCCTCGTGGCCCATCGCGAACAGCCGCGCGATCACGGCGTCCGGCCCCTCCTCGCGGCGGGTCGGACGGACGCGCAGCCCGTGCACGGCCCCGTCCGGGGTGACCACGCCGACGGCGAGCTTGGTCCCGCCGATGTCGAGCGCGAGGACCGGCGTGCCGCTGGCCGTGCCTCCGCCCGCGGGCGCGGGCGAGCCGTCCGTCGTCATCCGTCCTCCAGACCCCCGGCGGGCGCGCGGCCGGGTGCGGCGGCGCGTGGCGACCCCGGGACCCCAACGGCATCGGTGCCGCGGGATCGCTCTGGGATCGATTCCAGATCGAGCATAGGAGCGGTCGGAAGAGAGCGTCAAGCCAGGCGCGGGAAAACGATGCCGCGACGTGGGATCGAGTCCAGGTCAGCCGACGTCGGCACGAGCAGCGGGCGCCGACGCACGACCGGGCGCGCGCCGCGAGAGTGGAACGCTCTGACGGACACGCCGACGGCGAGTCGGGCGCAACGTTCCACCGAGCGGGCACGGCGGCAGGATCCGGGGCGCGCGACGGGCGCGGCACTGGGGCGCGCGCGTGCGGCAGCCCCGCGTCAGGCGCGGCGACCGACCGGCGCGTCAGGCCTCGGGCGGGGCCGCGGTCGACCCGCGCTGCGCCACGGCGGCCGAGAGCATCACGGTCCGCTTGGGCGACTCGGGGCTCTGGATCCGCTCGAAGAGCTGCCCCACCGCGGCCTCGCCGAGCGCGACCGCGTCCTGCGCGACCGCGGTGACGCCGGGCGTCACCATCGTCATCCAGGGGGCGTCGTCGAACGACACCAGGCTGAGGTCGTCGGGCACCCGCAGGCCGAGCGCCTGCGCGGCGCGCCACACGCCCTCCGCGAGCACGTTGTTGGCGGCGAACACGGCGGTCGGCCGGTCCGGCCCGCCGAGCAGGTCCCGCGCCACCCCGGTCGCGGCGCCGACGTCCCAGCCGCCGCGCACCACGAGGGCGTCGTCGAGCGGCAGGCCGGCGGCGAGGAACGCGGACCGGTAGCCGACCAGGCGGTCCCGGCCGGTCGTCCAGTCCATCTCGTCGATGAGCAGCGCGACCCGGCGGTGGCCCTGCTGCAGCAGCCCGGTGGTGACCCGCTCCGCGGCCGCCTTGTTGTCGACGACCACGGCGTCGCAGGTGCCCTCGGCGAACTGGCGGTCGACCTCGATCACGGGGATCCGGTGCCGGCCCAGGTACTCGGTGGCCTCGGCGGACAGCGGGGTGAGGATGACCCCGGCGACGCGCAGCGCGACGAAGGTCTCGGCGGCCTCGAGCTCGGCCTCGACCGACCCCGCGTCGTCGGCCAGCATCATCGCGTAGCCGCGCTTCCGGGACTGGGCGCTGACCCCGCTCGCCAGGTCGGCGTAGAACGAGTTCCGCAGGTCGGAGACCAGCACGCCGATGGACCGGCTGACCTGCTGGCGGAGGTTGCGCGCCATCGCGTCCGGCACGTAGCCGAGCGTCTGGGCGGCGCGCCGGACCCGCTCGCGCACGGCGGGCGCGACGTAGCCGCGGCCCGTGAGCGCGCGCGAGGCGGTGGAGCGGGAGACGTCGGCGGCCTCGGCCACGTCCTTGATCGTGGCGCGGCGTCCCGGGGCGGTCGCCGCACCGCGCGTGCCCGGCGCGGCAGCCTCCATGCAGTGCTCCTCGATCCCCCGGCCCCCTCGGGCCTCAGTCCGCCACGACGTCCACGAGCGCCTCGGCGTGCTGGCCGAGGCGCAGGTCCCCGATGCTGACGTCGACGGCCAGCCGCCGGCGGACCGCCGCGGGACCCGTGGGCACCACGTCCAGGTCGATCTCCGCGTGCCCGCCGGGCGGGAGCGCGACGACGGCCTCGTCGGGGTGCGCGCGCCAGCCTAGCGGCAGCACCGCGCGCACGGTCGCCTTCCGCTCCTCGCGCGCGGGGTTGCGGACCGTCACGGTGAACCGCGCGGGCCGGTCGGCGGGCACCCGGGAGACGTAGGGGGCGATCCGCGCCATGTGCGTGTCGCTGCCCAGGTCGAGCTCGTCGAGCGGCAGCAGGTCGTGGTGGATCTGCACCAGCTCCTCGGCCTCGTCCTCCAGCATCGCGAGGTAGGCGTCGTCGACCCACCGGGGCTCCCAGTGCCCCGACACCATCACCCCCGGCGCCACCCGGCGGTAGAGCGCGGCGCTGTCCCGGTAGTCGGTGATCCGGAACAGGTTCCGGTACTGGTAGTTAAGGATCTCCCGCCGGTTCCCGGGGATGCCGAGCCCGTCCTGCTGGTCGCCCGTGACGAGCACCCGCACGCCGTCGACCTCCACCTCGAAGGCGGCGGCGTACAGCGTGTGACCGGGCAGCTCGTGCACCGTGATGTCGTACTCGTGCCACCGGAAGGTCCCCCCGATCGGGAGCACGCGGTCCACCGGGATCGGGTCGTACCACTGGCAGGGCAGGTCGAAGCGCATCGGGTCGGTGAGGATCGGCTCGACGTTCGACGGCGCCCACACCTCGGTGCCCTCGACCTCCCGCAGCAGGTTCATCCCCGCCACGTGGTCGTCGTGGTAGTGCGTGGGCAGCACCGCCTCGACGGTGGTGACGCCGTGGTCGCGGCGCAGCGCGGGCAGCGAGGCGAGCCACGGTCGGCGGGACGCCCGGTCACCGCCCGAGGGCAGGCCCGTGGTCATGTCGTACCCGTAGTCCATCAGCAGCGCCGCGCCGTCCCGCGAGACGAGGACGTACGAGCACGCGTTGCTCGACAGGTTGAGCAGGAAGTGCTCGGTGATCCGCTGGAACGGCTCCGCCAGGCGCAGACGCAGGTCCCACGGCTGCGGCCGCCGCGAGTCGACGTAGCCCCGCATCCGGGTCGCCAGCAGGCCGAGCGCGTGCTGCGGGTCGTCCATCGGGCGGCCGTGGGACGGGAGCAGCAGGTCGAGGTGCTCGTCCATCAGCAGGTAGCAGGACAGGACCGTCATCGCCGGCCCCTCGTTCTCGGTGTACGACCACTGGGTGGCCGCGAGCGACCAGACCTTGCCGGGCGCGTAGACGAGGTCGCCGGTGAACCCGAGGCGCCGGCCGTCGCGCTCGACGACGTAGGACACCGACCCGGTGGTGTGGCCCGGCGTCGGCACGACCTGGACCGGGACCCCGCCGTAGACCCGCGTGCGGTACTCGGGCACCACGTCCGCGACCGGGACGGGGTCGAGCAGCGAGAACCGGTCCTCGCGCAGGTTGTAGTCGTTGACCACGCGCCGGGTGCGCCACATCTCGTCGACCCGGTCGAACAGGTCGCGCTCGACGGGCGGGACGTGGATGGCGATGCCCGCCGCGACGGCGCGGGGCAGGCCCTGGCCCTGGTCGCGGTGGTGGTGGGTCATCAGCACGTCGGTGATCCGGTCGACGCCCATCTCGGCCAGGAGGTCCAGCACGGCGCCCGAGCCGAAGTCGATCGCGACGGCGGTGCGGGTGCCGTCGGGCGCAGGCTCGGCCGCGCGGACGACGTAGACGTGGCAGGTGTCGGCGACGCGGAACACGCCGGGCGCGACCTCGACGACCTCGGTGGCGGCGACGGTGGCGGGCATGACGCCTATGGTATCGATTCCAGATGGCGCGCCACAAGCGGTGCGACGGAAGAGAAGCGCTGCTCAGCGGCGGTTTCGGCCGCTATGCCCGGATCGTCCTGCGGGGACGGGACCGCGTCAGTCGTCAGCCTTCGTCGGCTTGTAGAAGAAGCCTCGCCCTTGCCTCGACGGCCGACCCGGCTCGATCTGACCAGCCTCCTCGAGCCCGCGGAGCACCGTCTGCACATTGGTCGGCTGAGCCCCTACGACGCTCGCCAGCTCGGTGCTCGAGACGCGACCTCGGGCTCGCGCCCACTCGAGTGCGACATCGGCCCTGGCGAGCCCTCTGCGGGCGGCGCCCGTCTCCTCGTCCTCCTCCGCGAGCGCGGTGCGCGCGCGGTCACTCAGCCGCCACGCGGGTTCGGACGACTCCGGGACACCCGCCACCGGCTCGAGCACGCTCGAGCCGTCGATCGTCACGCCGCGGAGGCCCTCGATCGCACCACTCGCCTCCAGCGCGCTCAGCTGCAGCAGCGGTGCCGCGCGTGCGACATCCACCCACCAGCGCTCCACGAGGTGACGCAGGAGCATCAGGACCGTGAGATCGGTCCGCTTCTCTTCCGGTCGCAGACGGCTCAAGAACCGGATCCACGACACATCGAGCGCGCTGCCGACGAGCGCCGCGCGAACGAAGGGGCCCGCGACCTCGGCGATGTGCGGCGCGGGATACCCGACCGAGAGCATCTCGCGCACCATCCGGTCCACGCCGATCCCCTCCCGCTCAGCCAGCCGAAGCGAGGAGAACAGCTCCGCGAGAGCACGATTTCGGGCCTGCGACGGGTGCGTGATGATGTTGTCCGGCGTGACACCTCCGACGAAGCCACCGGGCGAGGTGACGGTCAGGGTGGTCCCGACGTGCTCGACCACGGTAGGTGCGGCACTACCCCAGTCACGGTGCACGACGCCGTTCACGACAGCTTCCCGAACCGCGAGAGGCGGAAGGTCTCGCACACGTCCCACCACGAGTCCCCTGACGACCTGCCGCACTCCGTTGTGGACGCCGATGACGCGCTCGACCTCGGCGATCTCCTCGATCACCGACCGGCCGCCTTCCCTGACGCGCGCGACACTGTCACCACCCGCTACCGCGCGCCGGACATAGTCCAGCGCGGGCTCCGGGCGACCGACGAACGCGAGTGCTCCCGCGTTGGTGAGATACCCGTCGGAGGTCACGACGTTGAGGCGCCGCAGCAGCTCTGCGTCCGTCGCTCCCGCCAGGTCGACCGCGGCGTTCTCGCCAGATTGGCGAAGGAACTCCCGCGCCAGAGCCATCGCCGCCGGCCGGACCTGGTGCGGCTCGACCGGAGAAGGGCTCTCCGACCAGTCGTACCGGCTCACCGTCATCCTGCGCGCATGCCACGTCGCCGCGTCGACTTCGACGCAGCGGTCGGAGACCCGCCAGGAGATGCGCCCCTTCCAACGGACGGGTTCCAGCGCCTGGGGCGACCGGACGACGAGGAGACGAACCCCCCGTACGGACACCTCACGAGCGTCGATCGTCAGGAGCCGCTGCGTGAGGTCGTAGATCCGGCTGCGCAACCACTCGGGATCAAGCTCCGTCCCGACCAGGGTGCCGTCGTCAGCGACGCCGACGACAAGGGCACCACCACCCTCCGTGTTCGCCATGCACGCCGCCTCGCCCGCGAGCTGAAGGGCGGCAGCCTCGTTCTGGCGCGTGGTCGGCTGGACAGCACCGCTCTTGTCCCGGCGACCAGCCTCTTCCTTGAGATCGACGTGCTTCGCTTCAAGCGTGTCGAGATCTGTTGCGGCAGCGAGCGCGACGAGCACGCGTTCGATCTCTGCTTGAACCGGGTCCGGGCCGAAAAGTGTCGCAGGCGTCGTGCTCGCGACTCACACCATAACTAAGTTCTGACGAAAGTTATGGGTGAGGGCGATCGCGGGGCGACACCATCACTTCTGACTACAGCAGCGCCAGGACCTGGCCCGCCGCCCGCAGCTCGTCCTGCAGCGCGGCGACGTCGACCGCCTGCACCGCCCGCCCCGACGCCGCCGCCCGCGCCGCCGCGAGCCCCGCGACGTGCCCGAGCATCTGGTACTGCGGCTCCATCCGGATCGACGAGAACGCGACGTGCGACGCGGACACGCACACCGGCACGACGAGGTTCGTGCAGTCCGCCCACCGCGGCACCAGCGCCCGGTACGGGATCGGGTACGGCGGCACCGGCACGGAGTAGTACCCCTCGGTGACGACCATCCCGACCGGGCGCGGGTGCTCGTGCACCCAGCGCCAGGTGCGCTGCACCTCCCGGACGTCCAGGTGGTACGAGCCCATCGCCACGACGTCGTGCCACCGGGCCGGCCCGCGCAGGTCGTGCTCGGTCAGCACCACCTCGCCGACCATCCGGCGCGCCTCCCGGACGTAGAGCTGGTGCGGCAGGTGGCCCGTGTCGGTGAACTCGTCGGCGGGCAGCCCCCAGCGGGCCAGCTCGCGGCGCACCGGCGCGGGCACCTCCGGGTCGTGAGTGAGGAACCACAGCAGGTCCTGGGCGTGGTGCAGGTGGTGCCGGCGGATCTCCTCGCGGCGGTCCGGGCCGGCGGTCGGGTACTCCCACGCGGTGCCGTCGAGGACGCTGAGCGAGAACGGCCCGAGCGAGTTCCCGTCCGCCTTGCCACCGGGGAGGTTCGGCTCGAGCCCGAGCAGCGATCCCGCCGCCGGGACGTGGCCGGCGCGGGCCCAGTGCCGGAACAGCCGGCGGCCGAGCTCCCAGTGCGCGTCGTCGTACCCGGGGCGGCGCTCGACGGGGACCCGGTCCGCCGCGGTGGTCAGGCACAGCCGGTAGCCGTAGGACATCACGCCGCCGTCGCCGGACCCGACCGGCGCGAGCGGCACGTCCCGGACCTGCGGCAGCACCGGGCCGGGCGTCTCCCCCGACGGGTCGTCGACGAACGGCGACACCCACCCGGGGAACGCGTGCCGCCCGGGGACGGGCTCGCGGCGGCCGGCGAAGGCCTCGCCGTGCAGCGACCGGTCCTCCCGGCCGACCCGCGACGGCACGCCCGCGAGCGCCAGCAGGTCGCCCTCGTAGGTCGCGTCGACGAACGCCCCTCCGGCCCAGGTCCGGCCGTCCGCGGTGCGCACCGTCCGGATCGCCCGGTCCGCGACGTCCGCCGACCGCACCGCCGCACCGTGCTCGACCCGGACGCCCGGGTGGTCGAGCCAGCGCCGCAGCACCGCCTCGGCGACGTGCGGCTCCGGGCCGGCGTACGCGCCGACGGGCACGCCGTAGTGCGCCGCGACCTCCGCCCGGAACCGGGCGGCCATGCCGCCCAGGACCCGGACGTCGCCGACGTCGGTGTAGCCGAGGCCGCCCGAGGTCATGCCGCCGACGTGGTCGCCGGGTTCGAGCAGCAGCACGGAGGCGCCGGCCTCGGCGGCGGCGGCCGCGGCGCACACGCCGGCCGAGGTGGCGCCGACCACGACGACGTCGGCCTCGGCGACCGGGCCGGGGTCCCCGGCGGCGCCGGCTCCCGGGCCGCCCCTCACGCCCGGGCCTCCGCCGTAGACCCCGCGCGCAGCCCCGTCCGGTACGCCGCCCAGGACCGCGCCACCAGCGCGAGGTCCTCGGCGGCCAGCGGCTCCTGCGAGCGGTCGACGCGCTCGGCGTAGTACAGCGCCGGCACCCCGCCCTCGGCCTGCGCCGCGACGTAGTCCCGCCACTGCGCCAGGTCGAGCATCGGCCACTGGTCGGTGTCGACGAGGTGCCCGGGGAGCGCGGCGCGGGCGATCGACCGGCGCACCCGCATCTGGTCGGCCAGCGGCACGACCTCGCCCGCGGTGTCGCGCTCCAGCACGTCGTTGAGCCGGACCATGTCGCAGACGTCCGCGAACGCGGGGTGCGGGGTGTGCGTGACGACCAGCGCGTCGGGCTTGGCGGCCTTGGCCGCGCGGTACAGGTCGCCGAGCAGGGCGTGCAGCGCGGCGACGCCCCAGGGCGCGTCGGCCGCGGCGCCGGTCGCCGGGTGCCGGCGCACCGAGTGCCCCGCCGGCGCCCGCTGCGTGAAGTCGACCTTGAACCCGTCCGCGTCGACCCCGTCGGGCCCGAGCAGGTGCGCCACGGTGCGCCGGACCCGCTCCCGGTAGGCCGGGCTGGCCGGGTCGACCGCGACGGGCCGACCGGCGGCGTCCACCAGGCACTCCTCGACGGGAAGCCCCTCCGGGTCCCAGGCCTTCCACCACAGCAGCACCCGCTGCCCCGCCGCGTGCCGCGCGGCCACCCAGGCGCGGAGGTCGGGCCACCGCTCCGGGTCGACCTCCGCCGTCCCGTAGGCCCGCTGCCACCTGTCGTCGACGACGACCGTCCCCGGGACGACGTCGTGCGCCGCGAGGTGCGCGAGCAGCTCGTCGTACACGTCCTGCCGGGCCAGGTCCGGCGCGATCGGCAGGCCCGGGGGCACGACCGCCGGGCCGAGGTCCTGGACGAAGTACGGGTGCGCCGCGGGCTCGCCGGGCAGCGGCGCGCGGGCGCACTGGGCGCCCCAGCCGCAGAAGATCGGCTCCGCCCACCAGTCCGCGGCCGGCGCGACCGGCCCCTCCGGCGCGCCCGCCGCCACCAGGTCCGCGCGGTGGTCCGCGAGCGCCGCCCACGGGTCGGCGGCCGGGCGCAGCACCAGGGCCGGGCTGCGCCAGGTGCCGTCGACGGCGGTGTGCGCGTCGTGGTCGAGCTCGAGCAGGAAGCCGCCGTCGAGGGGCTGGTACCGGAGCTCGGCCAGGCGCAGCGCGGCGACCGGGGCGACCAGGCCGAGGGCGAGCCAGCCGGGGGCGCCGCCGTCCGCCGGGCCGGGCGTCGCCGGCACGTCGAGCGCCGACGCCGCGGGCTCCCGGCCCAGCACGAGGCACAGCGGCGGCGGGGAGAACACCGCGTGCAGCCGCCCCGGCGAGGCGTCGCCGAGCACGCCCAGCGTCGCCGCCGACGCCGCGGGGCGGACGAGGTCGACGGGCTCGGTGGGCGTCGGGACGAACACCGAGCGGTACTCGACCGAGGACCGGAACGTCCCGCCCGCGCCGGTGCGCAGGACGGCACGCCCGCCGAGCAGCCGGACGTCGGTGAGCACGCCCGCCCCCGCGACCTCGACGGTCAGCTCGAGCCGGTCGGGCAGGCAGCGCAGCGTCGTCCGCCGGCGGCCCCACGCGGTGCTGCCGCAGTCGAGCCGCACCTCGGCGACGGGGGTGTCGACGGGGTCGCCCCCGACCGGCGCGCCCGCGGCGTCGTGCACCGTGGGGGCGCCGACGTCGTACGACTCGTCCGCCGCGCCGACGACGTCCACCGACGCGAGCAGGCTCAGGTGCGACCAGATCCGGCCGTCGGGGTCGGCGAGCACCGCGCGCGGCGGGTCCGCGCGGACCTCGAGCACGTAGGCGTCGGCGTGGATCGTGCGGGTGCCGGGGGCGGCGGTGATGCGCATGGGTCCTCGTTGTCGGTGGTCGGGGTGCGGTCGGCGCGGGGTCAGCCGAACGGGGCGGTCGCGGGCGCGGCGTCGGGCAGCGAGCCGGTGCGGGCGATCTCCGCATACACCCGCCCGGAGTCCTTCACGGTCCGCAGGCCGGTCGGGTAGTCGACGTGCACGAGCCCGAACCGGGGCCGGTACCCGAGCGACCACTCGAAGTTGTCCAGCAGGGACCAGTGCAGGTACCCGACGACGGGTGCGCCGGCCGCCATCGCCTCGTGCACGGCCCGCAGGTGGCCCAGCAGCAGGTCGGTGCGGCGGACGTCGTGCACCCGCCCGTCGTGGGTGGGCCCGTCGCCGAAGACGCCGCCGTTCTCGGTGATCATCAGCGGGGTGCCCGGGTGGTCGCGGTGCAGCCGGAGCAGCAGGTCGCGCAGGGCGTCGGGCACGATCTCCCAGCCCTCGTCGGTGCGCCGCACGTCGCCCGCCGGCCCGACGACCTGCCACGGGAACGGCCGATCCGGTCCGGTCGGCGCGGCGGCCACGACGCGGCGCGTGTAGTAGTTCACGCCGATCCAGTCCTGCCGGCCGCCGATCCGGTCCTCGTCGCCGGGGCGGATCACGTCGTCCAGCGACCACCCGAGCGCGCGCTCCCAGTGCGCCCGCACGTCGTCCGGGTAGCCGCGGCCCGCGAGCGGGTCGAGCGACCACCGGTTCACGTAGCCGTCCGAGCCCCACGCCGCCGCCGCGTCCTCGGCGGAGCCCGTCGCCGGGTCGCACGGGAACAGGCTCAGCGCGCAGCCGGTGCGGGCGCCGGGCGCGTGGGCCTTGACCGCGTCCGCCGCGGCGCCGTGGCCGAGCAGCACGTGGTGCGAGGCGGCGACCGCGGCGCCGAGGTCGGCGACCCCCGGCGCGTGCAGGCCGAGCTGGTAGCCGAGCAGGGCGACGATCCACGGCTCGTTCTGCGTGACCCACCACGTCACCCGGTCGCCCAGCCGCCCGGCGACCGCGTCGGCGTACTCGGCGAACGCGTCGACGGACGACCGGCCGGCCCAGCCGCCGTCCGCCATGAGCGCCTGCGGCATGTCCCAGTGGTTGAGGGTGAGCACCGGCTCGACGCCGCGCTCGAGCAGGGCGTCGACGACCCGCTCGTAGTGGTCGAGCCCGCGGCGCTCGACGCGCCCGCGGCCCTCCGGCACGACCCGGGCCCACGCCACCGAGAACCGGTACGCGCGCAGCCCGAGCTCCGCGACCAGGTCGACGTCCTCGCGCCAGCGCCGGTACGAGTCGCAGGCGCGCGAGCCGTCGCCGCCGCCCTCGACGGCGCCGGGTCGCGCGGCGAACTCCTCCCAGACCGAGCGGCCGCGGCCGTCGGCGTCGAGGCTGCCCTCCACCTGGTACGCCGAGGTGGCGGCGCCCCAGAGGAAGCCGGGCGGGAAGGTCGTGGTCACGGGCGGGCCTCCTGGGGGATGCGCGGGGCGGGGATGGGCGGGGCGGGGATGGGCGGGGCGGGGATGGGCGGGGCGAGGTCGGCGGCCGGGAGGTTCCAGGCCTCGAGGACGAGCCGGCGGTCCTCGGGCGCGGCGGTCCAGCGGGCCCGGAGCGTGCGGGTGGCGCCGGGGAGCAGCGGCCGCGGGTCGCCGTCGAGGACCGCCCGGCCGGGCGCTCCGGCGGGCCGGGCGTCGAGCAGCGCGAGGCCGACGACCGCCGGCCCGGCGCGGTGCGCCACCTCGACGAGCGCCGCGTCCGGGCCGTCCGGGCGCACGGCGACGGCGACGGTCGCCGGCGCGAGGTCGAGCAGCGGCGACAGGTCGGCGGCCGACGTGGCCACGACCACCTCATGGTCCAGCCGCTCCCCGTCCGAGGCGGTCCACACCACCTCCCAGAGCAGCACGGCCGCCCCGGGCAGCGCGGCCGCGGGGTGCCGGAGGTCGCCGACCGGGCGCGGCTCCCGCACCGCCTCCGGCACCGCCCACCGGCGCTCGGCCAGCACGTCGCCGTCGGCGGTCCGCAGCCGGGCGACCACGCGCGAGCCGGCCGGGACACCCGCGTCGGACCACAGCCAGACCTCCGCCGCGGCGTGCGCCCGGCCGCCCCAGGCGGTGGTCGCGGTGCGCAGCGTCGCGCGGTCGGGGGCGAAGGCGCGCGCGACCGCGTGGAACGCCGGCTTCGGGTCGCCGAGGTGGTCGACCACCGCGGTGCACCACGTGTTCGGGTACGACTCGGCGAGCTGCCACGGCAGCACCAACGAGCAGCGCGGCCACCGGCGCCGGTCCGCCTCGACCGCGTACGCCAGGCCGGTCGCCTGCAGGTGCTGGCTCGCGCGCCGGTAGCCGTCGACGTCGGCGAGCCGGCCACCGAAGCACTGCTGCACCAGCGGGGCGTTGTCCCACCACTCGCCGAGGTGCCGGTGCACGGGGTTCGACCGGTCGAGCGGCCACACCCGGTCGGCGGGCACCAGGTGGTCGAGCAGCCGGCGGTTGGCCATGCCCTCGACGCCGAACTCGCTGTGCGCGAGGCAGGTGCCCGCGTCCGCCAGGGCGTGCTGGCCCGTCAGCCCCTGGTGCTCCCAGGGGCCGTGCACGTCGTGCTGGTCGTCCGGGGCGGCGGCGATGACGTCGGCCCGGTGGTGGAACGCCGGGCCCGTCGGCGACGTCGGCAGCCACGCGCGGCCGGGGTCGAGTCGGGCGACCTCGTCGCGCAGCGCCGCCAGCGCCGGCGACCGGTCCTCGTCCAGGGGGACGCCGTCGAGGTCGAGCTCGTTGCCGCCGCCCCAGACCAGGAGGCTCGGGTGGTGCGTGCGCGGCGGCACCACGACCGCGGCCTCGCACCGCATGAGGTCGACGAACGCCGGGTCCTCGCTCGGGGCGCTCTGCATGCCCGACGACGACTGGGACAGCTCCTGCCAGACCAGCAGCCCGGCGCGGTCGCAGGCGTCGTAGAACTCCTCGGTCTCGACCAGCCCGCCGCCCCACACCCGCAGCAGCGCCGCGCCCGACGCGGCGGCCAGCCCGACCAGGTGCTCGACGCGGTCGCGGGTGATCGTGCCGTACTGGGCGTCGGCGGGCGCCCAGTTCCAGCCGACGAGCGGGAGCCGCACGCCGTTGACCTCCGCGGTGTACCCGCGGGCGTCGCCGGGAGCGCCCGCGTTCGGGACGAGGCGCGCGGTGCGGAAGCCGGTCGTGCCGCGCCACAGCTCGCGGCCGCCGCCGGCGACGGCCAGGCGGACGGCGTACGTCGTGGGGGTGCCGAGGTGGCGGGGCCACCAGAGGTCGGGCGCGGGGACGCGGAGGGTGACGTCGAGCGGGCGGGCGGCGGGCGCGCCCGGGAGGTGGGGGCGGGGGGCGCCGGGGGCACCGAGGGCACCGGGGAGGTCGACGCGTCGGGCGGCCACGACGGCGCCGGAGGAGTCGACCACCTCCACGTCGACCGCGGCGTCCCCGTCGTCCCCGACCTCGACGACCCCGCGCACCCGCACGGTCCCGTCGATCGCGGCCCCGAGATCGGTGCTTCCGGCCGAGATCGGTGCTTCCGAGCACCGATCTCGAGCCGAACCACCGACCTCGGCGGCCACGAGGTCCGCGCGCACCGTCACCTCCGCGAGGTGCACCCGGTCGAGCACGACGCGGGCCGGGCGCCACAGGCCCTGGTGCGGCAGCCGCGGGCAGAAGTCCCAGCCCTCGGTCATCCGCGGCCGGTGCGCCCGGACGCGCTCGGTGCGACCGACCTGCGGCTCGTTCGGCGGCACCGGGTCGACGACGACGGCCAGCCGGTGCGCGCCCGGGGTCTCCGCGGCCGCCGGGAGCTCCGCCCGGAACCGGTGGTACAGCCCCTCGACCCGGCCGAGCGGCTCCCCGTCCCAGAGCACGGTGCCCGACGGGTCGACGCCGTCGAGCTCCAGCACCGCCCGCTCCCCCGGCCCGAGCGCCGGCAGGTCGACGCGGCGGCGGTGGACCCAGTGCCGGGCGCCGGTCCACTCGGCGGCGCGGCTGTTCCGGTCGCGGTACGGGTCGGGCAGCTCGCCGGCGTGCGCCAGGTCGGTGACCACGGAGCCGGGGACGGTCGCCGGCCACCAACCGGGCGCGGCGGCGACGGCCCGGGCGGCGTCGGCGGCGTTGTTCCGAGCCGCGACCGGCGCGTCGACGTACCACTGCCAGGTGTCGCCGAGCGCCTCGCGGACGAGCCAGCCGGGGCCGGCGAGGTCGAGGACGCGCCCGTCGTGGGGGCGCGCGGGGGCCGGGGCGTCGTCGCTGGTCGGTCGATGTGGCATCGTTGCCATATCGCTATCCGACCACACCGGGGCGAGGCGGCGCAACGCGCACGTGCCGCCTGATCCCGCCGCCGGATCCCGCCGCCGGATCCCGCCGCCGGAACGCGCCCGCGGGCGGCCGGAGCCCTGCCACACTCGGCAGCACGACGGACGGGGGCGCGATGGCCGAGGCACGGTTGGACGACGACCGGGACCCCGCGCGCCCGGCGCCCCCGGACCCCGGGGCCCACGCCGTGCGCGACCGGCGCCGCTCCGACCGAGCCCGCGTGGTCGAGGTCGTCGCGCTGCTCGGCGGGGCGGCGCTGATCCCGGTGCTGTTCTGGCAGTACCTCGACGTGTACCTGGCGTTCTTCGGCGAGCAGAACGTCGCGAGCCCGGCGGACGGCACCCGGTACGTCGTCACCGCGACCGCGTGCGTCGCGCTCCTGCTCGTCGGCACGGGCGCGGCGATCATCGGCGAGCACACCAGGGCCGTCGTGGCGGGCACGGCGCTGCTGGCCGTCGGGCTGGTGGCGGCGGTCCTGTTCGCGGTGCCGTCGGACCGGTTCGCCGTCGACCCGCCCGACAACCGGCCCGGGCCGGACTACGTCCCCTGCTACAGCGGCAGCGGCGACTGCCCGGGCGGCTAGCCGTCCGCCAGCGCGCCCAGCCGCTGCCGGCCCACGACCGCGAGCAGCCGCAGCTTCTCCGCGCTCTCGCTGCCCGGCACGGCGGTGTAGACCAGCATCAGGTGCGACTGCTCCGGGTCCACGAGCGTCTGGCAGCTCAGCTCCAGCGCGCCGACCTCCGGGTGCACGAACCGCTTGGTCTCCCGCGGGCGCAGCCCGACCTCGTGCCGCTCCCACAGCTCGCGGAACTCCGCGCTCCGGTCGAGCAGCAGCTCGGCGTACCGCGCCGCGCGCGAGCCGGGGCCGCGCCGGGTCAGCACCTCGCGGAGCCCGGAGGCGTACAGCCGGGACAGGAAGGCGTGGTCCTCCGGCTCGTACAGGTCCCGGGCGCCCGGGTCGGCGAACCACCGGTACCCCAGGCTGCGCGACGGCCCGGTGAACCGGGTGGTGTCGCCGGTCAGCGCGACGCCCGCCGGGGTCTGCCGCAGGGTCTCGCCCGTCTCGGTGACGACCTCGGCCGGGGTGTCCTGCAGCCGGTCGAGGATCCGCAGCAGCGCCGGGCCGACGTGCTCCCCGCTCGCGCCGCGGGCCGGCGGGTGGTGGCCGGCGAGCCGGAACAGGTGGTCCCGCTCGCCGAGGGACAGGTGCAGGCCCTGCGCGATCGAGGCGATCATCTGCTCGGACGGCTGCGGGCCGCGCTCCCGCTCGAGCCGCGCGTAGTAGTCGGTCGACATGTGGCAGAGCACCGCGACCTCCTCCCGGCGCAGGCCGTCCGTGCGGCGGCGCGGCCCGCGCGGCAGGCCCACGTCCTCGGGCTGCAGCGACTCCCGCCGGCGGCGGAGGAACTCCGCGAGCCCCGCCCGGTCGATCTCCATGCGCCGCCCTCCCGCGATCCGGCCGGCGCGTCCGCCCGGCCCCGCCGTCGTTCCTACCCTGCCCGGCGCCCCGGAGCCACGGCCCGGCGATCCGTGGATGAGCGCGCCCTGGATCCGCCCCGCGCCCGCGGCGACGGTGGTGCCACCCCGACCGCCGCACCCCGAGGAGCCACCGTGTCCCGCTTCGACCTCACCGTCCCCGACCAGTCCGGTCGCCGCGCCGTCGTCACCGGCGGCAGCGACGGCATCGGGCTCGGCATCGCCACCCGCCTGGCCGCCGCCGGCGCCGAGGTCGTGCTGCCGGTCCGCAACCCCCGCAAGGGCGAGGCCGCCCTCGCCGCGATCCGCGCAGCGGCCCCGGGCGCCGACGTCTCCCTGCGCACCCTCGACCTGTCCTCCCTCGACTCGGTCGCCGCGCTGGGCCGCACGCTGCTCGACGAGGACCGGCCGGTGCACCTGCTGGTCGGCAACGCGGGCGTGATGACCCCGCCCGACCGGCAGACCACCGCCGACGGCTTCGAGCTGCAGCTCGGCACCAACCACCTCGGCCACGCCGCGCTGGTGCTGCACCTGCTGCCGCTGCTCCGCGCCGGGCAAGCCCGGGTGGTGTCGCAGCTCAGCATCGCCGCCGCGCGCGGCCGCGTGCACTGGGACGACCTGAGCTGGGAGCGGTCGTACGACGGCATGGCGGCGTACCGGTCGTCGAAGATCGCGTACGGGCTGTTCGGCCTGGAGCTCGCGCGCCGGAGCGAGGCCGCCGGCTGGGGGATCACCAGCGTGCTGTCGCACCCGGGCGTCGCGCCGACCAGCCTGCTCGCCGCGCGGCCCGAGGTGGGCCGGGCGGGCGACACCCGCGAGGTGCGGCTGATCCGCCGGCTGTCGGCGTGGGGCATCGCCGGCACGCCGACGTCCGCCGGGCTGCCGGCGCTCTACGCCGCCACGTCGCCCGAGGTGCGGGGCGGGCGGCTGTACGGCCCCCGCGGGCTCGGCCACCTGGCGGGCGCGCCGGCCGAGCAGCGGCTGTACCGGTCGCTGCGGAGCGCGGACGAGGCCCGGCGGGTCTGGGAGGAGACGGAGCGGCTCGTCGGGGTGCGGGCGGTGTGACCGGGCGCCGCGAGCGCGGGACCGGCGGACCGGCGACCGCGCCGCGGGTGCAGCCCCGCACGGCACCGGACCCGCCCGTCAGCCTCGGCCCGCCCCGTCCTCCGCGAGCGCCGCCAGGTCCGCGACCGTCGCGTACCGCGCGTCGCCCTCGGGCCCCCCGGCCACCTCGATCACGAACGCCGGCGCCCCCGGCGTCAGGTCCACGCTCAGCACCGCCGTCGCCCCCGCGCCGTCGTCCCAGCCGAGCACCAGCCGCCCCGGCCCGTCCTCCCGGGACGCGAACGCGCCCCCGAACGCCGGGTGCCGGGTGCGCAGCGCGACGAGCCCGAGCTGCGCCCGCGTCACCTCGCCCGCGAGCGCCGCGGCGAGCTCGGCCGCGTCGTAGCCGTGCCGGTTCACCTCGCGGCCCTGCCCGGTGCGGGCGAACCGCTCCATGTCGTCCGTCCCGGCGAGCAGCCCGACGTAGTAGATCTGCGGGCGGCCAGGCACGAACAGCTGCACGGCGCGGGCGAGCAGGTACGCGACCGGGTCCTCGCCGAGCACCGAGAAGAACGTCGCGTTGATCTGGTGCGGCATCGCCGCCCACGCGGGCGTGGTGGACGCGAGCGCCGACCGGCCCGCGGTCCGGCGCTCCGCCTCGGCGAAGACGCCCGCCATCTCCGCGGTCGACAGCAGGCCGGGCCGGTCGCCCGCCGGTCCCGCGTCGATCACTCCGATGCCGTCGTGGGTGTCGAGCACGGTGATCGCGTTGCGGGGACGGATGTCCAGCCAGTGCGCGAGCCGGGCCGTCTCCCCCGTCGCCAGGCCGTGCAGCAGCAGCGGCGGCAGCGCGAAGTCGTAGACCAGGTCCACCAGCGGGGCGATCGCCGCCTGCTGGGTGTGGTGCGCGTGCACCTCGACCAGCACCTGCAGCCCCTCGGCGTGCGCGAGGGCGGTGATGTCCTCGACGAAGGCCAGCGTCTCCCGCGTCATGAACGAGTCGGTGCCCGGCATCTTCACCGCGTAGCCGACCGCGTCCAGCCGGACCGTCGACACCCCGCCGTCGGCGAGGGTGCGCAGGGTGCGGCGCAGGTAGGCGCGCGCGGCCGGGTGCTGCACGTCGAGGTCGACCTGTGTGGGCATGAACGTCGTCCACACCAGCCGCCGGGTGCCGTCGGCCCGCTGGTACGGCGTGAACGGCAGGCCGAGCCGCGGCCGGTAGAACGCCGTGATCTCGCGCTCGCCGGCACCGTCCGGGAACACCGTGTCGTAGGTGAGGAACATGCCGTCGGACGGCGACTGCGCGCCCCGGGCGAGCCAGTCGCGGAACTCGGCCGAGTCCGCCGACACGTGGTTGACGATGAGGTCCGCGGTCACGTGCACGCCGTCGGCGGCGAGCGCCCGCACGTCGTCCCACGTGCCGAGGCGCGGGTCGACGGCGTTGTGGTCGACCGGGTCGAAGCCGGCGTCGTCGCCGTCGAACGGCACGAAGAACGGCAGCAGGTGGACGCCGCGGAACACCGCGAGCGGGCCGTCGCGGAGCAGAGCGCGGACACCCGCGAGGTCGCCGCCGAGCCGCTCGGTGTAGGCGAGCAGGTGCACCCCGTGGTCGGCGGCGGTCACCGGGTGCCTCCCGCCAGCGCGGCGACCAGCGCCGCCAGCCCGCCCGCGGGCGAGGTGAGGACCGGGACGGCCACCTGCACCCGCGCGGCCGCGCCCGCCATCGACGCCTGCGCCAGCACCACCGCGTCGGCCCCGGCCGCGGCCTCCGCGACCGCCCGGGCCACGAGGGCGTCGGCCCGGTCGCCGTCCCCGGCCTCCCGCGCGGCCGCGGCGCCGTCGACCACCCGGGCGTCGACCTCGACCGCCGCGCCCGCGTCCGCCGCGGCGCGCGCGACGAGCCGGCCGGTCGGACCGAGCGTCGAGGCGAGCGTGGCGAGGACGGCCACCCGGCCGCGAGCGCCGGGAGCCGCGGCCGCGGCGACCGCCTCCCGCGCCATCGGGGCGTCGACGCGGAGCACGGGGACGTCGACGTGCGCCGCCGCGGCCTCGGCCGCCTCGCCGACGGACGAGCAGGTGACGAGGACCGCGGACGCGCCCGCGTCGGCGAGGTGCCGGACGTGGGCGAGCACCGCCGCCTCGACCTCGGGCGTGACGCCGGACGCCACGGCGGTGGCCAGCAGCCACCCGTCGACCACGTGCACCCGGCGCAGGCCCGGGGCCGCGGCGTCGAGGTCGGCGTCGAACCGGGCCGCGAGCGCCGGGACGGTGTGCAGCAGCCCGGCGGTGCCGGCCGACCCGGGCGCCGCGGGCGCGGCCGTCACGCCGCGGTCCACGGCCGGGCCTCCGCGTCGACCAGCTCGACCAGCCGCTCCAGCCGCGGCACCGACACCTCCGCGAGCGCGGCCGGCACGTCGGGGCGGCCGACGACGTCGCTCCACAGCGCCCGCCCGGCCAGGAACCCGCTCGCCCCGCCCCGGCAGGCCGCGCGCACGGCGCCGGCGAAGTCGTCGCGGTCGACGCCCTGCGACAGCACGACCCACGGTCCGGTGACCGCCTCGCCGAGCGTGGCGCACGCCCGCTCGAGCTCCGCCGGATCGGCGCGGCCGCCCAGCGGCACCTGCACCTTGTAGAGGCTCGGGCGGAGCGCGGACAGCTCGCGCGCGGCCTCCGCGATCGCGACCTCGGTGTCCCAGGTCCCCGCCGCCGTCTCCTCGGGGGTCGCCCGCACCACCGGCTCCAGCACCGACAGCACCCCGCGCGCGGCGGCGACCTCGATGAACCGCCGGGCGAGCTCCACGCGCTGCTCGCGGCGCGCGTCCCGGCGCCAGATCACCAGCAGCTTGACCGCGACGGCGCCGTGCAGGTCGGACTCCGGGGCGACGACGACCTCGTCCAGCCCCGTCTCCTCGACCGGGCCGCCCGGCTCCTGCTCCAGCGCGTCGGCGGCGAGGATCAGCCCGCACGACGGCGGCAGCAGCGGGGCCGCGCGCTCGACGCCGTAGTCGCGGTCGATGAGGAACCCGGAGGCCAGCGGGCTCAGCGCCCGGGCGACGTCGAGCTTGAACGCGACCATGCGCTCGTCGTCGACGCGGCCGGCGCCGGCCTGGTCGAACATGTGGCGCAGGCTCTCGCGCTGGTCCATCGCGACCATCGCGAGCGCGCCGGACGGGCGGGCGATGGCGTCGAGCGTCGGTGCGGTCACGGGTGTCCTCCGGGGGTCGGGGCGAGGTCGTCGGGGTCGCGGGCGGCGCGGGTGAACCGGGCCAGCGCCGCGCCGGCGTCGGGGTGCGGGGGCGGCAGCGGCTCCCCGCCCGGCAGCCCGGGCAGGGCGGGCAGCACGGGCGGGTCGTCCGGGTCGAGCAGGCCGGCGCGGTGCAGGGCCAGCAGCGCGGCGCCGGCCGCGACCGGCTCGGCGCAGTCGACGAGCCGCACCGGCACCGGGCTCAGCTCGGCCTTGGCGCGCATCCACGCCGCGTTCCGGGTCGCGGGGCCGCCGAGCACGACGAGCCGGTCCGGTCGCAGGGTCGGGTCGGCGGCGGCACCCAGCGCCAGCTGCGCGTCGAGCATCCACCGGGCCTGCAGCGCGAGCCCGTCGACCATCGCGGCGGTCAGCGCCACCGCGTCGTGGGCCGCGCGGTCGCCGACGACCCGGGCGCGGGCGGCCGGGTCGGGGTCGGGGGTCTGGCGACCCGAGACGTACGGGAGGACGACCGGTCCGGCGGCACGGTCGGGGCGGGCGTCGTCGGGCAGCGCGGCGACCGCGGCGAACAGCTCCTCCGCCGCGCGTCCGCCCGCCTCGTGCTCGAGCCACCACCGCACCATCGCCCCCGCGCTCGACGACCCGGCGAGCAGCGCGGGCCGGCCGGCGACGGTGCGGACCAGGCTCATCCCGGCGCGCGCGACGGCGGCGCGCACCGGGTCGGCGGCCAGCACCGTGCAGACCGCCTCCGCCGTGCCGATCGAGTCCGCGGTGCTGCCGGGCTCCCGGACGCCCGCGGCCCACGCCCCGACCGCGTGGTCGTGGCCGGCGACGGTGACCGGCGTGCCGGCGCGCAGGCCGGCGGCGACCCAGGCGCCCGGCCGGACGGTCCCGGCGACGGACCCGGTCGCGGCGACGCGCGGCAGGTGCTCCGTGCGCAGGCCGACCTCGGCCAGCAGGTCCGCGTCGAACGCGGTCGGCAGCGCCGCGTCCGCCGGGGGCAGGCGGTAGGCCATCGAGCGGCCGGCGAGCGTGTGGTCGGTGACGAGGTCGCCCGTCAGGCCGAGCGCCGCGAGGTCGGCGACCCCCGCCCACCGGGCGAGCGCGCCGCGCCGGTCGGGGTCGTGCGCGGCGAGCCAGGCCAGCGTCGCGAGCGGGACCTTGGCGCTCGGGCGGACGCCGGTGGCCTCGAACAGCGCGGTGGCGCCGAGCCGGTCGGCGAGCGCCGCCGCCTCGGCCGCGGCCCGCTGGCCGTCCCAGCGCAGCCAGGGCCCGAGGGGGCGGTCGCGCGCGTCGAGCGGGACGCCGGTCTCGGCCATCGAGGCGACGCCGACGGCGAGGGGGACGGGGGCGGCCCGGCGGGGACGGGCGGGGCGGGGCGTGCGGGCCTGCTCGGCCGCGTCGGCCCGGGCGGCCACGGCCAGCGCGCGGACGGCGAGCCGGCGCAGCACCCGGTCGAGGTCCGCGGGCCCGGGCGTCGGCGCGGACGCCACCGCGAGCAGCTCGACGACCCCGTCGGCGGCCGACCTCGGCGCAGCGACGAGCGCGACCTTCGTGTTCGTGGTCCCGACGTCGATGCCGAGGCCGAGCATGCGGCTCACGGCAGCAGTCTGTGCGGTATCGAACAGATCGGTCAACCGTGTGCGCTCGTTGACATCCGTGCCGGGCGACCGTTGGATGGCGTCCGTGCGCTACTCCGCCGCCCCCCGCCGACGGGACGAGCTGCTGCGCCGGCTCGAGGAGTCCGGCTACGTCTCGTCGAGCACCGCCGCGGCCGAGCTCGGCGTCTCCGAGATGACGATCCGCCGCGACCTCGGGCAGCTCGCCGCCGAGGGCCGGGTCCGGCGCGTCGTCGGCGGCGCGTCGCTGGTCGACGGCAGCGCCGCCCCGCCGTTCGAGCTGCGCCGGGGCGAGGCCGCCCGGGAGAAGGACGCGATCGCCCGCGCCGCGCTGCCGCTGCTCGCCGACGCGGGAGTGGTGGCGCTCGACGCCGGCACGACGGTGGCGGCCCTCGCCCGGCGGCTGCCCCAGGGGCTCACCGTGATCACGCACTCGGTCCCGGTCATCACCGCGTGCACCGGCCGCGACGACCTCGAGGTGGTGGCGCTCGGCGGGACGTTCCACCGGGCGACCCGCTCGTTCGCCGGCCCCGCCACCCGCGCGGGCCTCGCGGACCTGGCCGTGGACGTCGCCGTGCTGTCCGCCACCGCCGCGGGACCGGGCGGCGTCTACTCCGCCGACCCCTGGGACGCCGACACCAAGCGGGCGATGGCCGCGATCGCCGACCGCGTCGTCCTGCTGCTCGACCACCGCAAGCTCGCGGCGCGGGCGCCGATGCGGGTGCTCGGGCTCGAGGACGCGCACGCCGTGGTCGTCGACGACGAGGCGACCCCGGAGCAGCTCGCGATGCTGCGCGAGCGGTGCGAGCGGGTCGTCGTCGCGGACACCGGGACGACGCCGTGACCGGACCCCGGCTCGGTGTCGTCGCCGACGACGTCACCGGCGCGTGCGACCTGGCCGACGCCGTCCGGGACGCGGGCGGCTCCGCCGTCGTCGTGCTCGGGGTGCCGGGGCCGGGGCTCGACCTGCCGCCGTGCGACGCCGCCGTCGTGGCGCTGCGCACCCGCACCGCGCCCGCGGCGCAGGCGGTCGCGGAGTCGGTCGCGGCGGCGTCCTGGCTGCGCGACTGCGGCGCGTCGGCCGTCTACCAGAAGTACTGCTCGACGTTCGACTCCACCGACGAGGGCACCATCGGGCCGGTCGCCGACGCGCTGCTCGACCTGCTCGGGCCGGGGGCCGTGGCGGTCGGGACGCCCGCGACGCCGCGCGCCGGGCGGACGCAGTACCAGGGGCACCTGTTCGTCGGCGACCGGCTGCTGTCGGAGTCGCCGCTCCGGCAGCACCCCCTCACGCCGATGACCGACCCCGACCTCGTGCGGGTGCTGGGACGGCAGACGCCGCGGGGAGTGGGGCTGCTGCCGTGGGAGGCGCTGCGGGGTCCGGACGCCGGCGCTGCGCTGGCGCGGGTCGTCGGCAGCGGGGTCGCGCACGTGCTGGCGGACGCGCTGACGGACGAGGACCTGGACGCGCTGGCGCGGGTCGTCGGGGCCGGTGGCGCGGGTGGCGTGGCCGCGGGGACCGAGCCGGCCGGGACCGACCCGGCGGGCGCCGGGTCGGCAGGCGCCGGGTCGGCAGGCGCCGGGTCCAGCGAGCCCCGGGTCGACGGGCGGCCGGTGCTGCTCGGTGGCGCGGCCGGGTTCGCCGCCGCGCTCGCCCGCTCCTGGGCGTCCGGCGCGGCGGAGCCGGCCGGCGCCCCCGCGCCCCGGGCCTCCCGCGGACGGGCGCTGATCGTGTCCGGCTCCTGCTCGGCCCGCACCCGCGAGCAGGTCGACCGGTTCCCCGGCCCGCGGGTCCCGCTCGACGCCGACGCCCTGGCCGCCGACCCCGACGGCACGCTCACCGCGGTGCTCGACGCCCTGCGCGCCGCCTACGCGGACGGCCCCGGCCCGGTGCTCGTGTCGTCGTCGGCCGACCCGGACGCGGTCCGCGGCACCCAGGAGCGGCTGGGGGTCCGGCGGGCGGCGGCGGCGCTGGAGCGCGCCGCGGGCGAGGTCGCGGCGCGGGCCGTCCGGGACCTCGGCGTCGGCCGGCTGCTGGTCGCGGGCGGGGAGACCTCGGGGGCCGTCGCGACCGCGCTCGGGCTCGGCGTGCTGCGGGTCGGGCCGGCCGCGGCGCCCGGCGTCCCGTGGATGGTGCCGGTCGACGGTCCGGCCGTCGCGGTGCTGCTCAAGTCGGGCAACTTCGGGGGCCCGGACCTGTTCACGACGGCGTGGGAGGCGTGCCCGTGACCGAGGACCTCCCGAGGGGCACCTGGGACCCGTGGGCCGTCCCTCCCGGCCCGGGCGGGCTCGAGCTCGAGGCCGCGACCGTCGACGCCGCCCGCGAGCCGCTGGTCGCGGCCTGCCGGCACCTGGCCGGTCGCGGGCTGTCACCCGGCGGGTCCGGGAACGTCAGCGTCCGGATCGGCTCGTCGCTGCTGATCACCCCGACCGGGTCGAGCCTCTCGCGCGTCCGCCCGGCGGAGCTGGCCGTCGCGACCGTCGAGCCGGGGCCCCCGAGCGGTGACCCGAGCGACCCGGTCCCGTCGAAGGAGCTCCCGCTGCACCGCGCCGTGTACGCCGCACGCCCCGACGCCGTCGCGGTGGTGCACCTGCACTCCCCCGCCGCCGTCGCCGCGTCGTGCCTGGAGCCCGCCGCCCTGCCGCGCGAGACGGCGACCGGGCCGCTGCCGGCGGTGACGCCGTACCAGGTGATGCGGCTCGGCGACCTGCCGGTGGCGCCGTTCGCGCTGCCGGGGTCGGCGGCGCTGGCCGCGGGGGTCGCGGCGCTGGCGGCCGACGCGCCGGCGATGCTGCTGGCCAACCACGGCTCGCTGGTCGCGGGGGCGCACCTGCCGGCCGCGCTCGACCTGGCCGAGGAGCTCGAGGCCGCCGCGCAGGTCGTGCTCCTGCTCGCCGGCGTCCCGCACCGCCGCCTCACGGCCGCGCAGGTCGCGGCGCTCCGCGCGCGCTGACCCGCCGCCCGGCCGGGTGGGCCTCCGGCCCGGCGTGAGGTCAGCCCGGCAGCCGGACCTGGCCGCCGAACTCCCGGCAGTGCCGCTGCACCGCCTCGAGCGTGCTGCGCCCGGCCTCGTCGACGACGCGCACCGCGGTCGCGTCGACCGTGAGCTCCTCGCCGGTCGCGCCCAGCAGGCAGTGCAGCGCCTCGCGCAGGGCGGACGCGCTGTGCACGTCGAGGTCGCCGCGTACGGCGATCACCGACGGCCGCGTCGGCCGCCCCAGATCGATCGTGACGTCCACGGTCCCGCCTCCCCGCTCCGGCGCGGGCCGCCACTGCTGCACCCCGCGCTGCGAGGGTAGGAGCGGTTCTCCTGCGGCGCGCGGGGAAGTGGTGCCGCCTGCCCCGTCCCACATCCCGGCGCTTCTCTGGTGTGCAAAGTCGCACATCCTCTAGTGTGGCAACGTTCCTACATCCGTCCGGCGTCGCACGGTTCCCGGGACGCGGGCCCGCCCGGCCCGCGCCGCGGACGGAGCCGCGCGGCACCACGCCGAGGAGAGCCGTGCACCGCACCCTGTCCGACCTCACCGCCCGCATCGACCGCGTCCTGAGGGACCGGGTGCTCCCGGTCGTCCACACGCACCGCACCCCGCTGGAGGTCACGGTCGCCCACCTGCCCGGCGAGCCGGTGCCGTTCGCCGAGGCCGTCCGGCTGCCGTTCGCCCCGACGGCCGTCGGCGAGCCGTGGGGCCGCGCCTGGTCCACGAGCTGGTTCCGCCTGCGTGGCGTCGTCCCGCCCGAGATGACCGGCCGGCGCGTCGAGGTGCTCGTCGACCTCGGGTTCCGCACCGGCGGGCCCGGCTTCGAGGCGGAGGGGCTCGTCTACACGCCCGACGGCGTGCCGCTCAAGGGCATCGAGCCGCGCAACCTGTACGTGCCCGTCGCGGACCCGGCCCGCGGCGGCGAGGTGGTCGACCTGTACGTCGAGGCCGCGGCCAACCCGTCGATCGGCGGCTCGCCCACCACCGACCTCGGCGACCTGGGCACCGTCCCGGACGTGCCGCTCTACCGGCTCGCCCGGGCCGAGGTCGCCGTGCTGGACGAGGAGGTGCAGGCGCTGGCGCTCGACGTCCAGGTGCTGCACGAGCTCGCCCTCCAGCTCCCGGTCAACGACCCGCGCCGCGAGCGGGTCCGCGCCGGTCTGGAGCGGGCCGTCGACGCGCTCGACGTCCGGGACGTCCCCGGCACGGCCGCCGCCACCCGGGCGGAGCTCGCCGAGCTGCTCGCCTCCCCCGCCGCCCCGAGCGCGCACCGGGTCTCGGCGGTCGGCCACGCGCACATCGACTCGGCCTGGATGTGGCCGGTGCGGGAGACCGTCCGCAAGTGCGCCCGCACGTTCTCGAACGTCGCCGCGCTCGCCGACGCCTACCCGGACCTGCGGTTCGCCTGCTCGTCCGCGCAGCAGTACGCGTGGGTCCAGGAGCACCACCCGCACGTGTTCGCCCGGATCAAGGAGAAGGTCGCGTCGGGGCAGTTCGTGCCGGTCGGCGGCATGTGGGTCGAGTCCGACACCAACCTGCCCGGCGGCGAGGCGCTCGCCCGGCAGCTCGTGCAGGGTCGGCGGTACTTCGCGCGGGAGCTCGGCGTCGAGGAGCAGCCCGAGGTCTGGCTGCCCGACTCCTTCGGCTACACGGGCGCGTTCCCGCAGCTCGCGCGGCTGGCCGGGGCGCGGTGGTTCCTCTCGCAGAAGATGTCCTGGAACACCACCAACCGGTTCCCGCACCACACGTTCTGGTGGGAGGGCATCGACGGCTCGCGGGTGTTCACGCACTTCCCGCCCGCCGACACCTACGGGGCCAAGCTCTCCGGCGAGCAGCTGGCCTACGGGGTGGCGAACTTCGCCGACGCGGGGCCGGCCAACCGCAGCCTGCTCCCGTTCGGCTACGGCGACGGCGGCGGCGGCCCGACCCGCGAGATGATGGAGACCGCGCACCGCGTGGCCGACCTGGAGGGCTCGCCGCGGGTCGTCGTCGAGACGCCGGCCGAGTTCTTCGCCGCGGCCGAGGCCGAGTACCCGCAGGCACCGGTGTGGTCCGGCGAGATGTACCTGGAGTTCCACCGCGGCACGTACACCAGCCAGCTCGCCATGAAGCAGGGCAACCGGCGCACCGAGCACCTGCTGCGCGAGGCCGAGCTGTGGGCCGCGACCGCCGCCGTCCGCGCCGGGGCCGACTACCCGTACGAGCACCTGGACCGGCTCTGGCAGGACACCCTGCTGCTGCAGTTCCACGACATCCTGCCCGGCAGCAGCATCGCCTGGGTGCACCGCGAGGCCCGGGACACCTACCGCCGGCTGGCGGGCGAGCTCGAGGCGCTGGTCGCCGAGGCGCTGGCCGCGGCCGCCGGGCCGGGCGACGTCGAGGTGCTGGCGAACGCGGCCCCGCACGACCGGGCCGGGGTGCCGGCGCTGGCGGCGGGGATCGCCGAGGGGGCGCCGGGGGCCGTGGCCGTGTCCCGCGAGGGCGACGCCGTCGTGCTCGACAACGGCGTGCTGCGGGTGCGGGTCGACGCGGACGGCACGATCGGGTCGGTGCGGGACCTCGTCGCCGACCGCGAGGTGCTGGCCCCCGGCGCCGCCGCCAACGTGCTCCAGCTGCACCCGGACCAGCCCGTGCGGTTCGACGCGTGGGACGTCGACGAGTTCTACCGGCACCGGGTGCGCGAGGTCCGGTCGGTGACCGCGCTGGACGTCGACGAGGCGGACCCCGCGCGCGCCGAGGTGCGGGTCACCCGGCACGACGGCGGCTCGGCGTACGTGCAGACGATCGCGCTGGTGGCGGGCGAGCGGCGGGTCGACCTGGCCCTCGACGTCGACTGGCACGAGCGCGAGACCCTGCTCAAGGCGGCGTTCCCGCTGGCGGTGCACGCCGAGCGCTCGACGGCGGAGACGCAGTTCGGCCACGTGCACCGGGCAACCCACACCAACACGTCCTGGGACGCCGCCCGGTTCGAGATCTGCGCGCACCGGTGGCTGCACGTCGCGGAGCCGGGCTACGGCGTCGCGGTCGTCAACGACTCGACCTACGGGCACGACGTCGGCCGCCCCGGGCCGGGGGACGCGCGGGGCGCGGGAGCCACGACGGTCCGGCTGTCGCTCGTCCGCGCGCCGCGGTACCCCGACCCGGAGACCGACCAGGGCCGGCACACGATGCGGTACGCGCTCGTGCCCGGCGCGGGGGTCGACGACGCCGTGCGCGAGGGGTACCGGATCAATCTTCCGGCCCGCCGGGTGCGGGGCGCGGGCCCGGTCGAGCCGCTGGTCGCCGTCGAGGGCGCGGTCGTCGAGGCCGTGAAGCTCGCCGACGACCGGTCGGGGGACGTCGTCGTGCGGCTGTACGAGGCCCGCGGCGGGCGGTCCCGGGCGGTGGTGCGACCCGGTTTCGCCTGCGCGGGGGCGTCGGTGCGCGACCTGCTCGAGCGCGAGGACCCGGAGGTGGCGGCGCTGGCGCCGCTCGCCGACGCGGGCGACGGCGCGCTGGCGCTGGACCTGGGTCCGTTCCAGGTGGTGACCCTCCGCCTGACCCGCGCCTGACCGGGCGGCGAAGGGCCCGTCGGCGGTGCCCGCGGGCTCGGAGCATTCGCCCCGGCCACGGCCCCGACGCGCGCCCCCGTCGTCGAGCGCGGTAGATCCCAGCGACCGCGGTGGTTCCCGCCGGGCGCGGTCATTCCACCTACCGCGCTCGGCGCGAAGCACCGCGCTCGGCACGCGCGAGGTTCGGGCGCGTCAGGGCACGAGAACCGCGGCGGGGGGCGGGGCGGGGAGCAGCAGGCGCGCCAGCGCCTCGTCGAGGAGGGACCGGCCCGCGTCGGTCAGCAGCCAGCGTGCGGCGCCGTCGTCCGTGAGGAACGCGACCGTCCGCGCGGCCGGCGCGAGCGTGCCCGTGGCGAGCGGCGTGGCCGCCGGCACCTCCACGAGCACCGGGAGGGGCTCCGGCTCCGGGGCGCGGGCCAGCACGCGGGCGCCCGGCACGGGCTCGCACCAGGTCAGCCGACCGGCCCCGCGGTGCACGACCACCTCGCAGCCGTCCGCGCGCACCAGCCGGTCGCGGTCGAGCAGCACGCCCGAGGTCGTCCCGACGCCCAGCGACACCAGCCGACCCCAGGCGAGCACCGGCACGGCGACCCCGGCCAGCGTCTCGGCGGCAGCCGCGGGGGCGTCGGGGGTGAGCGCGACCAGGTCGACGCCGGCGTCGTCGGCGGGCGGCCAGGTGGACGCCGTCCGCACATCGAGCCCGCGCGACCGCAACCAGCGGGCCGTCGCCTCGTCGCCCGCGGAGGGCTCCGCCCCCGTGACCAGCACCGCGCGGCGCCCAGGCCCGGCTCCCGCGTCCCCCGGGCGCGCGCGGTCCGTGCCGAGCGGGGGCTCCGCACCCGGTGCGTGCTCCCCGCGCTCGCCGCCGGGCACCCGACCGGCCAGCGCTGCCCGGACGAATCCCGCGACGTCCGCCCGCAGCACGTCCGGAAAGTCGGTCTCGACGACGTCGAGCGCCGCCCGCGCGGCAGCGGGGACGCCCGCTCCGCGCAGCAGCGCGCACGCCGCGAGCCCCGCCGCCCCGGCGTGCGCGGCGGCGTCGAGCCACGGGCGCAGCGCCGCGACCAGGGCGTCCGCCTCCGCGTCCTCCCCGGCGCCGGTCGCGTCCGCCGCGCAGCCCTCGAGCGCCCGCATCCGCCCCTCGACCTCCGCCAGCGCCCCCGCGTCGCCCGCGAGCGCCGCCGTCGTCGCCCGCGCGAGCCCCGGGTCCCGCGGCGCCCCCGGCGGCCACGCCGCGCACGCCCGCACCAGCGGCCCGACGACCCCCGCGCGCGGCCCGGCGACCAGCGCCAGCGCGTCCGCCGCCGCCCGGGCCGGGTCGTACGCCGAAGGGTCGCGTGCCCAGGCGCCGACGGTCGCGAGCGGGAGCCGGGACGGCAGCGCCTCGATCATGGCGTTCGCGACGGTCCCGTCCAGCGGCAGCCCGTCGACGTCGTCCGGCCGGCCCGTGAGCGGCCCGAGGAACAGCCGGCTGCGGTCGAAGTCGTTGACCGGGACGTTGTCCCACAGCACGATCCGCCGCCCGAACGCCTCGGCCGCGGCCAGCACGTCCTCCTGGGTGACCTCGCCGACGACGATGTCCCGCCCGGTCCACAGCACGCGCGCGTCCGCGGGCAGCGCCGAGCCCAGCGCGTCCCGGTACGGCGAGCGCCCGCAGCCGGCGTAGTCCGTGGGGCACACCGTCATCGGCCCGGTGAGCCCGTGCGGCAGCAGGAACGCCTCCCGGAACCGCGCGGCCGCCTCCCCGTGCGCCCGGCCGCTGCCCGCCTGGCCCGGGCCGAACGCCGCGACGTCCTCGGGGTGCGGCAGGTCGTACGGCACGTCGTCGAACAGCAGCCACACGTCCCGGACCCCGGCGGCGCGCACCTGCTCGGCCTTGGCCGCGAGCGCGGCGTGCTCGACGTCGTCGGAGAACCGCATCGACAGCCCGGGCGCGACGGACCACACGAACGCCACCCCTGCGGCCGCGGCGCGCGCGGCGAGCTCCCCGAGCCGGGCGAGCTCGGCGTCGGGGTACGGCTCGCGCCACCGCTCCCGGTGCCACGGGTCGTCCTTCGGGGCGTAGAGGTAGGTGTCCAGCCCGAGCCCCGGCGCGGCGTCGAGCAGCGCCAGCCGCTCGTCGTGCCGCCACGGCGGGCCGTAGAACCCCTCGACCACCCCCGCGGACAGCCGCCCGGCCGGGCGCGGGAGGCCCGGGTCCGTCGCGGGGCGTGCGGGCTCGTGCGGTCGGCGTCGACGCGGCATGCGCACCAGCCCACCAGCGGCGACGCCGATGTGTCAATCTTCGGACAGATGTGCGCAGACGCTCGTGACGTGCACCCGCGGCCATCTGCGGGCACCGTCGACGCCCCTCGATATGGGATCGATTGCAGCGTACGATCGACCCGACCACCCGCGCGACGACGCACGAGGAGCACGATGAGCCGGCCACGCCAGACCACGGGCGCGCCCCTGTCCAACGCACCGGCGGGCACCCAGCCCCGGGACCTGCCGCCCCACCCCCGCCCGCACGCGACGCCGGACCGGACCATCCACATGATCGGGAACTCGCACATCGACCCCGTCTGGCTCTGGCCGTGGCAGGAGGGCTACCAGGAGGCGCGAGCGACGTTCTGGTCGGCGATCCACCGGATGGACGAGTACCCCGACTTCGTGTTCACCTGCGACCAGATGGTGCTGCTGTCCTGGGTCGAGGAGCAGGACCCGGAGCTGTTCGCCCGGATCACGGAGCGGGTCGCCGAGGGCCGGTGGGTCAACGTCGGCGGCTGGTGGGTCGAGCCGGACTGCAACATGCCGATGGGCGAGTCGTTCGCGCGGCAGGGCCTGTACGGCCAGCGCTACCTGATCTCCCGGTTCGGGAAGCCGGCGACGGTCGGCATGAACGCCGACCCGTTCGGGCACAGCGCGAGCCTGCCGACGGTGCTGCGCGGGCAGGGGCTCGACTCGTACCTGTTCCTGCGGCCCGGCCCGCACGAGAGCGCCCTCGACGACACCCTGTTCCACTGGCAGGCGCCCGACGGCAGCCGGGTGCTCGCCTACCGGATCCCGTTCGAGTACTGCTCCCCCGCGGGCTCGGTCGACGGCCAGGTCGACAAGGCGCTCGGCGCGCTGGACCGGTCGCTCGGCGACGTCATGGTGCTCTACGGCGTCGGCAACCACGGCGGCGGCCCGACGATCGCCAACATCGAGTCGATCCACCGCTACGACCGGATGGGCTCGTTCGGGCGGCTGCGGATGTCCTCCCCGCGCGAGTACCTGGACGGCGTCCGCGACCGCGGGCCGGCGTTCCTCGACGGCCTGGCGACCTGGACCGACGACCTGCAGCACCACGCCCCCGGCTGCTACTCGGCGCACTCCGGGATCAAGGCCTGGCAGCGCCGCGCCCAGTACGCCCTGCTGTCCGCCGAGCGCTGGGCCGCGGTCACCGCCGTCCACGACGGCACCCCGTACCCGCGCGAGGACCTGGAGCGCGCCTGGAAGCAGGTGCTGTTCAACCAGTTCCACGACGTGCTGCCGGGCTCCGCGATCGAGCACGCCTACGACGACGCCCGCGACCAGCTCGGCGAGGCCGTCGCGATCGCCAAGCGGATCATCGTCCGGGCGCACAACACGATCGCCCGGCAGGTCGACATCCCGCTCGACACCGCGACGCAGCCGGTGCTCGTGTTCAACCCGCACCCGTGGCCGGTCTCGACGGACGTCGAGCTGCACTACGGCTCCCACCCGGGCGCCGTGCACGTGGTCGACGGGGACGGCGCGGTCGCGGTGTCCCAGCCGACGCAGTCCCGCGCGGCCACCAACCAGACCGGCCGCGGGGCCCTGGTGTTCCGCGCCGAGGTCCCGGCGCTCGGCTACCGGCTGTACCGGGTCCGCACGGAGGCCGAGCCGGCCCGCCCGGAGTGGAGCGTCGCCGCCCCGGGCGCCCTGTCGGCGACCGGGACGGTACTGGAGAACGACCTGGTCCGCATCGAGCTCGACCCGGCGACCGGCTGGATCCGCTCGTACCTGGACAAGCGCACCGGGCTCGACGTCCTGCGGGGCGTCGACGGCAGCCGGCACACCCAGGTCTGCGACGACCCGACCGACACCTGGGGCCACCGCGTCGTGTCCTACGCCTGGGCGGGCGACAGCATGGCGCTCGCGCGGGTCGTCGTCCGGGAGTCCGGCCCGCTGCGCGCCCGGGTGCGGGTGGAGCGGACGTGGGGGTCCTCGACGCTCACCGAGGAGCTGCTGCTCGACCACGACTCCGCGGTGCTGCGCGTCGACGTCACGCTGGACTGGCGCGAGCGGGCGCACCTGCTCAAGCTCCGGTTCCCGACCGCGCTCACCGATCCTCGCGCGACCTACCAGATCCCGTACGCCGAGCTCGAGCGGCCGGTCGACGGCGCCGAGGAGCCCGGCCAGGGCTGGGTCGACCTCACCGGCACGCTCGACGGGCGGCCGGCGGGCCTGACGCTCGTCACGACGAACAAGCACGGCTACGACGTGTCGCCCGGCGACGAGCCGAGCATCGGCGTCACCGCCGTGCGCAGCCCGGTGTACGCGTGGCACGACCCGCGCCTGCTCGACGGCGAGGACGTCTACGCGTACCAGGACCAGGGGATCCAGCGGTTCTCCTACGAGCTGGTCCCGCACGCCGGCGACCGGCACGCCGCCGACCCCGGCCGCCGGGCCGCGCTGCTCGGGTCGCCGGTGCGCGCGATGCTCGAGTCGTTCCACGCGGGCGCGCTGCCGCACACGGGGTCGTTCGCGTCCGACGGGGGCGGCGCGGTGTCGATCACCGCGCTCAAGGGCTCGGAGGACCCGGTCGACGGGCCCGGCGGCGCGGACCTCGTGGTGCGGGCGGTCGAGACCCGCGGCGAGCGCGGAACCGCCCTGCTCGAGCTGCCGGTCGTCGGCCGGACGGTCGAGGCGGAGTTCGGGCCGTTCCAGCTGCGGACGTTCCGGGTGCCGGCCGACCCGTCCGCGCCTGTGGTGGAGGTCGATCTGGTGGAGCGGCCGCTGGCCGACGCCGGGGGCGGCGTGCGGGCCGCCGCGGCGGGGTCGGCGGGGCCCGAGCGCCGGGCGGCCGACGAGCAGGAGCGGCGGGTGGCGGCGGAGACGCCCCGGGCGACACCGACCGACGACCACGCGGCCACCGACGCGCTGACCACCACGGAGGCGTCGACGTCGGACGCCACGGGCCGCCCGCGCCCGGCCGAGGCGCCGTCGGCGGACGACGCGGGCTGACCCGCGCCTCGACCGTGCAACCGACGCGTCGAGCGAGCAGGCCACGGTTGCTCGCTCGACGCGTCGGCTACCCCCTCGGCGATCAACCCTCCCGGCGGAGCCGCACCTCGCCCACGTCGTGCGGGCCCAGCGGCACCCGACCGACGCCCGCGACGCGCCCCGGGCCGTCCCACACCACCTGGGCCACCACCGGGTCGGCACCCACGTTCCGCAGCCGCACCCGCACCGACCCGTCCGGCATCGGCCGCACCTCGGCCAGCACCCGCTCCGCCGGCGTGACCCGCAGGCCCAGCCCGCCCTCGGCGGTCACCGGGCCGTCGTAGGCCCGCGCCTGCAGCGGCTCCGCCAGGTCCCGCCCGAACACCCGCACCCGCTCCCGGGTCACCGGGCCGTCGACCGCCGCGAACCGGTACCGGTACGTCCGGGTGCCCTCCTGCCGGGCCTGGAAGTTCGTGAAGTGCAGGTTGTTCATCAGCCAGGAGGAGACGTAGCCGGTCGGCGCGCGCAGCGTCCGGGCCCACTCGCCGGTGTGCAGGCCGCCGAGCTGCACGAGCGGCGCGTCGACCGCGCCCCAGAGCACCCCGCCGTCCGCCCCCGGCGCGTGCACCCCGACCGCGTGCTGGATCGAGTACCAGTCCTTCGACGTGTCCGGCAGCTGCTCGGTCTCGGCTGCGTACACCGCGCCCGCCGTCTCGAGCAGGAACTCCGGATCGGGCACCCGGAACGGGAACGCCACGTGGATGCTCTCCGGCCCGAACGCCTCCGGCTTCACCAGGGCGACCTCGAGGTCCACGACGTCGACGTCGCGGTAGAGGGTCAGGGTGGTGGTCGCGGCGGGCAGCCCCGGCGGGGTCGTGCGCCACGCGATCCGCGCCCAGGCCTCGGTCTCGGTGACCAGCGGCTCCTCGTCGCCGGTCGCGTGCCGCCGGTCGAAGTCGGGCCCGGGGAAGTCGGGGTGGAAGTCCTTCGGGTCGCGGACGACCATCGGGTGCACGCTGCCCGGCACCACGGTCTCGGTGACGACCGCGCCCAGGCCGTGCCCCGCGCCGTCGGCGTCCACCAGCTCGCGCCCGCTCGGCACGTGCACCAGCGAGACCACCCCACCGCGCGCCGGGTCCACGACGGCCCGGTACGCGCCGCACGCCACCTCCCGCGCCGCCCGCGCGCGCCCCGGCTCCGGCGGGAGCGGCACGGTCACCACCCCGAACGCCGGGACGGTCGCGACGGTCCGCGCGCGCGTCCGGCCGTGCACCTCGACGTCCACCGGCTCGGTGCGCGCCCGCTCGGTCGGGTTCACGACCACGACCCGGGTCGCGCCCGCCCCCGCGGGCCGGTCCGCCCCGGCGGCCCCGCCCCCGCTCGCCAGCACCCGGAACAGCCCCTCGACCGCCAGGTCCCGCGCGACGTCGAACGCCCCGTACGCGAACGCGGCCTTCGCGTTCCAGTGGGAGTGGCTGAACGACGAGTACGGCTTGGAGTAGGTCTCCCAGGACCCCCACGTGTGCTCCGCGAACAGCAGCAGCTCCGCGTCCACCCGCTCCAGGTCGCGCGCGACCTCGGCGTCGGACCGCAGCCGCACCGGCCCGCGCCGGTAGCCCATGACGTCCGCGAGCGCCGGCGTCCCGTCCCCGCGCAGCCGCGTGAGCCCGAGCGTGGTCTGCGCGGCACGGGCGAACGACCGGGCCTCCCGGTAGACGGCGACCTCCCGGGCGGTGGACCCGTGCCCGTGCGCCCACCAGTCCGACCACTCCCCGCGCGCGACCGGGACGTCGGCGGCCTCGGCCTGCGGGACCAGGACGTCGAGGGCCTCGTCGATCGTGGCCGTGCGCATCGGCACGTCGGGGTGCCGGGCGTTCCAGTGCCGGACGACGTCGAGGAACAGCGCCGTCGGCCACCGGTTGTCGTTGGCCGCGTGCACGACCGCGGTGTCGTACGGGTAGTCGTCCCGCTTCCCCAGCGCGGCGACGAAGTCGGCGACGTGCGCCTCGGCCGCCTCGACGTCCCCGTCGACGATCCCCCACTCCTCGCCGACGCCGTAGTGCGTCGACAGCCAGGCGAACACCCGCGCGCCCGAGGGCCCCTCCCACCAGAACCCGGTCGGCTGCGGGTAGGGCGCGCGGCCGTGGTCGGGGTTGAGCGCCATCACGAGCCGGTCGATCCCGGCGCGGCGCATCGCGTCCACGGCGCCCCAGGCGATCCCGTTCACGTCGCCGTGCTGCTCGGTGCGGACGGGGACGCCGGCGGCCCGCACCCGGTCCAGCGCGTCGTAGGCCGCCCCGAGCTCGGCGTCGCCGAGCAGCTGGGTCATGTTGAGGTGGCCGCCGGTCACCGCGACCCGCCCCTCGCCCACCCGGCGGCGCAGCCGCTCGACGTCCGCAGGCCCCGCCTCGGCGAGGAACCGCAGCACCGGGCGGGCGACCTCGAACGTCCAGCGGAACGCGTCGGGGCCGTCGCCGTCGTTCGTGTCGCACAGGTCGAGCACCCGCCGTACGGTCGCGGCGTGCAGGTCGTCGACCAGGCGCGGGCTGTTGGTGTAGCCGACGTCGTGGTGGGTGTGGCCCACCAGCAGGACCTGCCGGATCGGGCGGTCCAGCCACGGGCCGCCGGGCAGCGGCCGGGCCGCCGCCGGCGACCGGTCGGTCGGCGTCTCGTCAGGTGCGGACGGCATCGTTGAGTCCTCACTTTGTGGCATCGTTTCCATACGAGCCTAGCCACGTGTCGGGCTCGCAGTCCACGGTGTTCAGGCGTTCGACAGGCGTGATCACTCCGTGATCCCGAGGGTCTTGTCTCAGCCGAGAGCCCTGAACTACCGTCCGATGTGGGAAGGTTTTCAGATCCTCGGCACCGGTGCCGAGGACTCTCCCGCGGGCCGGCGACGACGCCGCCCCGCAGGTGCGAGGAAGGGAAGACGTTCATGAGGAAGAGTCGCCGCGCCGCGATCGCCCTGCTGCCGGTCACCGCACTGGCCCTGGCCGCCTGCAGCTCGGGCGGAGGTGGTGACGAGGGGTCCGGCGGATCCACCGACTTCAGCACCGAGGCCTCGGGCTCGCTCAAGGCCTGGGGCTTCGAGAACGCCGACGACGTCGGCCAGTCGCGCCTCGACTACGCCGCCGACCAGCTGTCCGACGTCCAGATCGATCTCGACGCCACCGCGTTCGACGCGCAGAAGTTCACCACCCGGCTCGCCTCCGGCGACGTGCCGGACGTGGTGCAGATGGACCGCCGGTACGTGACCACGTACGCGGCGCAGGACCTGATCCTGCCGCTGGACGCCTGCTACAGCGCCCACGACGTGGACCCGGACGAGCAGTACTACCCCTCGGTCGTCGACGACGTGCGGTACGGCGACCAGGTGTGGGCGGTGCCGCAGTTCTACCAGCCGCCGGCCATCATCCTGAACAAGCGGGTCATGGACGCCGCGGGCGTGACGGCGGACCAGATCGACACCTCCCAGCCCGACGTCCTCGTCGCTGCCGTCGAGAAGATGTACGCCGAGAGCGGCGGCGTCCCGACGACGCTCGGCCTCGACCCCGTCGCCACCGGCCAGGGCGGCCTGTGGATCCTGGGCCAGGGCGGGCAGCTCACCGACGCCGACGGCAAGCCGACGCTCGACGACCCGTCCAACGTCGCCGGCATCGAGCTGCTCAAGCAGATCACCGACGCGCAGGGCGGCTTCGCCAAGGTGAAGTCGTTCACCGACTCGTTCGACACCTTCGGCGACAACAACCAGTACGTCACCGACCAGGTGGGCGCGCAGGTCAACGCCCAGTGGTACCCGAACGTGCTCGGCGCCTACGTCGGCCAGATCGAGATCGAGGCGGTGCCGTTCCTCGATCAGGACGGCAACCCGTTCTCGGTCGCCTCCGGCACGGCGTTCGTCATCCCGGCCGGCGCCCAGAACAAGGACGCCGCCTGCGCCTGGATGCTCGACCTCACCTCGCAGGACGCGTGGATGGCGGCCGGCGAGGCCCGCGCCGACACGATCGCCTCCGACGGCGGGATCAACACCGGCCTGTTCACCGGTTCCCCGGCCGCCGACAAGGCGATCCGCGACCAGTACGTGACCGAGACCGGCGACGCCGGCTTCGACCAGGTCATCTCGACCTACTACGACGTCGTGGAGTACGGGAAGACCTTCGGGTCCTCGCCCGCCGGCCAGGACATCCAGAACGAGCTGAACAACGCCATCACCGCGGCGCTGCTCGGGGACAAGACCCCCGAGGAGGCGCTGGCCGACGCCCAGACGGCGGCGCAGCGCGCGTACGACAACATCACGGGCGGCTGACCGCCGCACCACCCCGCACGACGAGGGCCCCGCCGCGGACGGCACCGCGGCGGGGCCCTCGTCGGGCCGGACTCAGCGGTGCTGCGCGAAGAACTCCCGCAGCACGGCGCCGCACTCCTCCTCGCGCACCCCGCCGACCACCTCGACCCGGTGGTTCAGCCGCGAGTCCCGCACCACGTCCCACTGCGACCCGCACGCCCCGGCCTTGGGGTCCCACGCGCCGAGCACCAGCCGCGGCACCCGTGCCAGCACGGTCGCCCCCGCGCACATGAGACACGGCTCGAGCGTCACCACCAGCGTGCAGTCGTCCAGCCGCCACCGGCCGAGCGCCTCCGAGGCGGCGCGCAGCGCGAGCACCTCGGCGTGCGCGGTGGGGTCGGCGTCGGCCTCGCGCCGGTTCCGGCCCGCGCCGACGACCTCGCCGCCGGGCCCCAGCACCACGGCGCCCACCGGGACGTCACCCGTCGCGGCGCAGCCGGCGGCCTCGGTGAGGGCCAGGCCCATGGCGGTCAGGTCGTCGGGGCGCGCGAACATGCTCACCATCCTCGCGCACGTGGCCGGGGCCCCGGCGGGCGGGTGCGCCCGCCGTCAGCGCCCCGCGCACCCCACGCAGGTCCGCGCGGTCGGCACGGCGCGCAGCCGCTCGACGGGGATCGGCCGGTGGCACCGCAGGCACGTGCCGTACGTGCCCGCGGCCAGCCGGTGCTCCGCCTCGTCGATCTCCCGCAGCCGGTCGCGCTGGTCGTGCGTCAGGGCGTCGAGCAGGCGGCGCTCGTAGGCGATCGTCGACCCCTCGGGGTCGTGCTCGTCGTCGGCGACCGACTCCCGGGACGCGGCGACGACCGCGTCCCGCTCGGCGTCGGTGCCGGCGAGCCGCGCCAGGGCCTCGCGCCGCCGCTCCGCGAGGAGCGCGGTGACCTCGGTGGGGTCGAGCGTCTGCGCCATGGGACCAGTATCCGCCCGGACGGCGCGACGCGGCAGGTCGACCGGCGCGCCCCCGCGCGCGGGACCCGGGTCAGCCGGCGAGGACGCGCGCCTTCGCGGCGGCGTACTCCTCCTCCGACAGCGCCCCCGAGGCCCGCAGCGCCTGCAGCCGCTCGAGCGCGTCGACGACCGTGCCGCTGCCGCGCGCGCCCGCCGAGGACGACGCACCCGGTCGGCCCGCGCCCGAGCCCGAGGTACCCGACGTCCCGGTCCGCCCCGGACCCGCGGGCCCACCGCCCGGCAGGTCGTCCTCCGGCAGCGGCACCAGCACCCGGACCGCCTGCTCCCGGGCCGCGCGGCCGGCAGCGGTGAGCGGCGGCGCGGGCACCACGACCACGAGCCGCCCGGCGTCGTCCGGCCGCTCGGGGTCGTAGTAGGCGCGCGGCGGGTGCCGGAACGCCTCCCGCGGCACCCGGGTGCGCACCGCGTGCCGGACGCCGCGGACGTCGTCGAAGTGCACCGTCGCCCCGACCACCGGGCCGGTCGCGCTCTCGTAATCCCGCACCCGGGCCCAGGTGCCGGTGCGCCCGCCGAGCCGCGCGAGCAGCCCGGCGCCCCGCAGCACCCGCACCCCGCCCCACAGGGCCGCGACCAGCCCGAGCGCGAGCACCAGCGCCGCGATCAGGACGTTCCGCCGCACCGCCTGCTCGGTGGTCAGCCCGTCGGTCACGGCCGCCGACCAGCCCGCGAGCAGCGCCCCGGCGCCGAGCACGACCGCGAGCCCCGGCGTCGCCCGCCGGGTGAGCGGCACGGCGGTGGCGCCGGCCGCGAGCAGCGCCAGCCCGCCCAGCACCGGCGCGGCACCCGCGAAGTCGTCCGTCGCGCACGTGCCCGCGAAGCACTCCCACCGCACGAGCGTCGCGTCGTGGGCCCCGAGCCGCAGCAGCCACCACGCCACGGCGCCGAGCGCGACGGCCGCGAGCGCCGTGCCGGCGGTGCGGGCGGCGGACCGGGACAGGACGGACGTGGGGTCGGGCGCGGGAGTCACGACCCCCATCCTGCCAACGCCGGAGGTCCGTGTGCAGGTCAGGGCACCGACGACCGGACGACGCCCGGACGCAGCGGTGTCACCCGCCGGCGCAGGTCGCGCGGCCGCGGGCGGCGGTCGAGCACCCCGGGGACGGCCGAGGTGGCCAGGAGGAGCCCTCGGAGGTCCCGGTCGATCATGCCGGCGAGCCGGAGGAGGTCGCCGAACCCCTCCGCGGCCGTTCGCCGGCGCTCACGGCCGTCGGGGCCGCGCTGCCCCGGGAGGGGGTACCCGGCGATGAGCGGCTCGTGGTGGGCCACACGGTTGCGCAGCGCGTTGACCCGGGTGACGACCTGGTGCGCGTAGGTACGGCCCCAGCGCTCCCCGTCCCCGCGCGCGGTCGCGCGACCGCCGGGGAACGCGCGGTCCAGAACTCCTCGCCACAGGACCAGGTCGTAGTCGCACCGCACCCGCCGAGGATCGCGGCCCGTGTACGCCCCGCGGTCGAGCAGCCCGGCCCAGAACCCGAAGGTGCACTGCGCCACGACCCGACCCGGCAGCTTCGGTCCCACGACGCGACCGTGGGCCTCGGCGAGCTGCGCCGCGGTCCGGTCGTCGAGCGGGACCTCGACCCGCTCGTACCAGCGCTCGCCCCACCGCTCCGCCAGCCGGTCGTTCATCGCGTTCCGGACCGCGATCTCGAGGAGCGCGATGTCGGCGAAGAACGCCACGGCGAGCTCCCGGTCCCAGAGGTACCGCGCTCGGGCGAGGTCGGCGTCACCGCCCGACACGCGCACGTAGGTGCCCATCCGGGTCGCGGACACGGAACGGTCCAGGGCGTCGCGCTGCGCGCGGGAGAGGGGCATCGGTGCGCCTCCGGGAGGGGGTAGCCTGGTCGGGCAATCCCCGGCGTACGCCTCTGTCGAACTCGAGTCGGCACGCAGCCGGGGTTTTTCTCTGCCCCCAGCCTGGGGGCCGCTCGGATCTCGCAGCAGGACGTTCGCCCCACCCGGCCACCGCACGGAGGCGGACACGGCGCCGACACATCGCGGGACTAGCCTGCACCTCGTGCCCGAGATCGCCCCCCACGCCCGCGCCGTCCCCGCCTCCGGCATCCGCCGGATCACCGAGCTCGCGTGGTCGCTGCCGGGGGCCGTGGTGCTGAGCGTCGGCGAGCCCGACCTCCCGACGGCGCCGCACGTGCTGGAGGCCGCACGCGAGGCCCTGGCCCGCGACGACACCCGGTACACGCCCAACGGCGGCATCGCCCCGCTGCGGGACGCGGTCGCGGAGTGGCTCGACCCGGAGCACGCCCTGCCCGTCCGCCGCGACAACGTGTGGATCACGGCAGGTGGTGCGCAGGCGCTGCACCTCGGGCTCAGCCTGACGGTCGGCGCGGGCGACGGCGTGCTGGTCCCGGACCCGGGCTACCCGCCGTTCTCGATGGCGACCCGGCTGCTGCAGGCCGAGGCGCAGCCCTACGCGCTGCGGCCGGAGGACGGCTTCCTGCCCGACCCGGCCGCCGTCGAGGCCGCGATCACCGACCGCACCCGGGTGCTGCTGCTGAACTCGCCGTCGAACCCGCTCGGCACGAGCCTGCCCGCCGACCTGGTCGCGGAGCTGGTGGACGTCGCCCGCCGCCACGATCTGTGGGTGCTGTCCGACGAGTGCTACGCCGCCTTCACGTACGACGCGCCGCACGTGCCCGCCGCGCGGTTCGACACCGACGGCCGGGTGCTGACGCTGCACACGTTCTCGAAGACGCACGCGATGACCGGGTTCCGCGTCGGCGTGCTGGTGGTGCCGGACCGGATGGCGCCGCTGATGCCGACGCTGCAGGAGTCGATCGTGTCCTGCGTGAACACCCCGGCGCAGTACGCGGCGCTCGCCGCGCTCACCGGCCCGCAGGACGCGGTCGAGGACGCGCGGCGCACGTACCGGGAGCACCGGGACCTCGCGACGGCGATCCTCGACGAGCGCGGCATCCCGTGGTTGCCGGCCGCCGGCGGGATCTACCTCTGGGCGGACGTCGCGCACGCGACCGGCGGGGACGTCGCGGCCTGGGCGGAGGACCTGGTGCGGACCGCGGGGGTGGCGGTGGCCCCGGGCTCGGCGTTCGGCGCCGAGGGCGAGGGCTGGGTGCGGATCTCGCTCACCGCCAGCGCCGAGGACCTGCGCGCGGGGCTGTCCCGGCTGCCGGCGCGGACGGCGGTCGCCGCGGGCTGACGCTCGGCCGGGGCGCTCGGCCCGGGCACGCTGCGATCAGTGCTCCGCGAGCGCCTCCTCGAACGCGGCGAGCACGCCGGGCGAGAACAGCACGAACCGCACCAGGTCGAGGCCGTCCGGGTGCGCGGCGGCCCACCCCCGCGCGGCGGCGACCGCCACCTCCGCGACGGTCGCCGGGGCCCAGCCGTAGACGCCCGCGCTCACCGCGGGCACCGCCACGGTGCGCGCGCCGACCCCCGCCGCGACGTCGAGCGAGCGCGTGAACGCCGACCGCAGCAACGCCGGGTCGGTCTCGCCGGCGTGGGCGTTCGGCCCGACGGTGTGCACCACCCAGCGCGCCCGCAGCCGGCCCGCACCGGTCGCCACGGCGTCCCCGACCGGCAGCCCAGCGGGCAGGGACGTGCGGCGCAGCTCCCGGCACTCGGCGAGCAGGTCCGGCCCGGCGGCGGCGTGGATGGCCCCGTCGACGCCCCCGCCGCCGAGCAGCGAGGAGTTCGCCGCGTTCACGACCGCGTCGACGTCCTGGTCGGTGATGTCCCCGGGGACCGCCTCGATGCGCATGCCCCCATCGTCGCGCGGACCTGCGGCGCTCGTCCTGCGGGCGCGACCGCCCCGGCCTACGGTGGCCCCACCTGCGAGCCCCCGGGAGGACACCGTGACCGAGCCGATCCCCACCGAGCCGACCCCGGCCGGCCCCGACGGCACCGAGCCCGTCCCGGTGCACCACGACGGCCGCGAGGACGTGCCGCTGCTCGAGGACGACGAGACGATCCCCCCGCGCCCGGAGGAGGACGTCGCCGACGTCGCCCGCGCCGTGCCGGACCCCTCCGGGCACGGCGTCCCGGAGGTCGGCGCCGACGAGGCGCGCCTGCACCCCTGAGGCGTTCACCCGGGGGCGCGCCGTGCGCCCCGGGCGACGAGCCGCGAGCCGTTTGGCATGCTGTCCGCGTGCAGATCAGGCGCGTGCAGGAGGACGACTGGCGGTCGGTCCGGGACGTGCGCCTGCGCGCCCTGCGGGAGGACCCCGACGTGTTCGGGTCGTCGCTGGCGCGCGAGGAGCTGTTCGCCGAGCCGCACTGGCGCATGCGGCTGCGCAGCGCCTCGACCTGGGTGGTCGACGAGGAGGGCACCCCGCGCGGACTCGTCGGCATGATCCAGGAGCCGGGATCTCCGACGTCGGACCGGCACGTGGTCCAGCTGTGGGTCGCCCCGGAGGCGCGCCGCCGCGGCATGGCGTGGGCGCTGCTCGACGCCGTGAAGGACGCGGCGCGGGCCGAGGGCGCCGAGACGGTGTCGCTGTGGGTCGTCGACGGGAACCACGCGGCGGGCGACCTGTTCGTCCGCGCGGGCTTCGTTCGCACCGGCGAGCGCCACGCCCAGACCCGCGACTCGTCGCGCATCGAGGAGCGCCTGGTCCTCCGCCTGCCCTGACGCTGCGCCCCGCGCCCCGCGCCCCGCGCCCCGCGAGTGCCTACCGGACACGTCGAGTGCCTACCCAGCGGATAGGCACTCGACGTGTCGGTTGTGCGGTCGGCGTGGCCGCGGCCCTCGGCACGGAGCCCCGCCCCGGCCGTCAGGTCTCCGGGGCCGACTCCAGGAGCAGCGTCACCGGGCCGTCGTTCACCAGCTCGACCGCCATGTCGGCCCCGAACACCCCCGTCGCGACCGTCAGGCCCCGCGCCCGCAGGTCCGCGACCACCGCCTCGACCAGCGGCTCCGCGACCGGACCGGGCGCCGCCGCGTTCCACGTGGGCCGACGGCCCTTGCGCGCGTCGCCGTACAGCGTGAACTGGCTGACGACCAGCACTGGCGCCCCGGCCTCGGTCACCGACCGCTCGCCGCGCAGGACCCGCAGGTCGGCGACCTTGCGTGCGACGTACTCGACCTGCGCGGGTCCGTCACCGGGGGTCACGCCGACCAGCACGACCAGACCCTCGCCCTCGAACGCGCCGACGACCGCGCCGTCCACCGTGACCGAGGCCCGGGTGGCGCGCTGGACGACCGCCCTCACGCGACCGCCCTCACGCGACCGCCTCGGGCGCGGTCGCCGCGAACGCCGGCACGACGGAGCCCACCGGCTCGCCGTGCCCGAGCACCGGCACGTCCCCGAGCGCGTCCAGCGCCGCCAGGTCGACCCCCGGCACCCCGGCGGCTCCCGCGACCCGCAGCGCCGCCGCGAGCACGGCCGGCCGCGGCCGCCCGCCTCCGTCGGCGACCTTGAACGCCACCGCGGACCCGTCCGGGAGCGCCGCCGCGTAGACGCCGTCGGCGCCGTCCTTGGCGACCAGCCCCGGCACCGCCCGCATGGCCCGGGTCACGTCCCGCTCCGCACCCCCGACGAGCTCGGGGTGCTCGGCCATCGCCAGCGCCACCCGGGCGAGCGGTGTGCCGGGGTCGGCCACCGGCGCGACCGCGATGCGGGCGAACGCCCGCGCGAGCCCGGTCAGCGTGGTGGAGAACAGCGGCGCGCCGCAGCCGTCGACGGTCACGTGCCAGGCCTGCTCGCCGGTCAGCTCCTCGACCGCCGCGCGGCACGCGACCTGCACGGGGTGCTCGGGCTCGCGGTACTCGGCGGGCTCCCAGCCGGGCTCCCCGGCGTGGGCGACGCAGGTCGCCAGCATCGCGGCGTGCTTGCCGGAGCAGTTCTGCGCGACCGGCTCCCTGCCGTGCCCCTCGGTGCGCCACTCGAAGGCCGCCTCGGCGTCCAGCGGGAAGTCGGGGGTGTTGTCCAGCGCCGACTCGTCCAGGCCCGCGCCGAGCAGCGTCTCGCGCACGACCCGCAGGTGCTCCGGGGTGCCGTCGTGGCTGGCGCAGGCGAGCGCGAGGTGCGGCCCGTCGAGGTCGAGCCCCGCGCGGAGCATGCCGACGGCCTGCAGCGGCTTGAGCGAGGACCGGGCGAGCACGGTGACCTCCGGGTCGCCCAGCGCCAGGCGCACCGAGCCGTCCGGCGCGAGCACGACCAGGTGCCCGAGGTGCACCGATTCGACGAGCTCCCCGCGCACGACGCGGGCGAGCGGCACGGCGGCCGAGGCCACGTCGCCCGCGCCCTCGGCGTGCCGCGCGACGACCGCCGCGGCGGCCTCGCCGTGCAGCCGCTCGGCCAGGTCCGGGCCGCCCTGCCGGATGCCGGGCACGCTCACCACCCGCCGCGGGTCGGGCCCTGGCCGCCACCGCCGCCGCGACGGCGGGAGTGCGGCGCGATCGCCGGGCGCACGTCGACCAGGTAGACGATCGCGGCGACGGCGCTGAGCAGCGCGAGGAACGTCGGGAACGCCCCGAGACCGAGCGGCGGCGGCACCGAGAAGAACGCCACCGCGGTCGCGATGCCCAGGATGATCGACCAGATCTGCTTGGTCTGCTTGCCCGCCGCGACGTACGCGGACGCGGGGCGGCGCAGCGCGTCGACGAGCGCCCAGACCGCGAGCACGAGGATGACGAGGGTGAACAGGAGGAACAGCAGCACCTGCACGTTGCCGAAGATCACGGGGCGAGCCTACGGTGCGCCGGCCGCCGCGCGCCCGGCGGGGTCGGCTCCCCGCCCCGGGCGCGTCAGATCTCCGGCAGCGCCTCGCGCGCGGTGCGGGAGTCGACGCCCGCCGCCTCCAGCAGGTCGACCACGAGCGACCGGACGAGCAGCAGCAGGCTCTGCGCCTGCAGGTCGTCGGGCGTCAGCGTGAACGGGTCGAGCTCGCCCGCCAGGCGCAGCAGGTCCTCCCGCGCGCGCAGCGGCTCCGCCCCCGCGCCGAGCGCCGCGGCCAGGGCGTCGGCGGCGAGCGCCACCCGGTCCACGGCGTCCGCGACCGGCCCGAGGTCGCGCTCCCGGTCCGCCTGCACCGACGCGAGCGCGCGCCGGGCCAGCACCCGGGAGTTGCGCACGGCGCGGTCGACCCGGACCGCGGACTGGCCGATCCACGCGAGCTCCGTGCGGTGCCGGCGCGCCGCCGGCGAGACCCGCGCCAGGTCGCGGGCGGAGCCGGCGGCGTCCTGCCACTCGTCGAGCGCCGGCTGCGAGGCCCGGCCGCGGATGAGCGCGTCCTCGACGTCGTGCTCCGACGGCCCGCGCATCCCGCGGGCGAGCAGCCGGAGCATCCCGGCGAGCTCCTCCACCGCGGCCCGCCCCTGGGCACGGGGTCGCCGCCGCGGGTCGCTCGGCGTGAGGGCGGCGACGGCGAGCGCGACCAGGCCGCCGACGAGCGCGTCGGTCCACCGCCCGACCGGCCCGCCCGACGCGCTGACCGCGGGCAGCCCGACGATGACGATCGACTGCACGCCCGCCTGGGTCGTGAGCATCGGCCCGCGGTCGAGGAACCGGGCGATCAGTGCCGCGACCAGCAGCACGAACGCCACCTGCCACGCGCCGGTGCCGATGACGTGCACCACGAGGTCGCCCAGCCCGACGCCGATCGCGACGCCCACCGCGAGCTCGGCGACCCGGCGCAGGTCGCGGTCGGCGGTGAACCCGAGCGCGATCCACGCGCTCACCGGCGCGAAGAACGGGGCGCTGTGCCCGAGCACGGCGGACCCGATCCAGTAGGCGACGCCCGCGGCGAGCACCGCCTGCAGGATCGGCACGAACGCCGTCCGGACCCGGGCGCGGCCCTGCCGCACGCGCGCGGCGACCTGGACCCGGACCGCCGAGGGCCCCTGGTCCGGCCGCGCCGCGCCCGTCACCGCGGGGTCACAGCATCGGGTGGCCGCCGAGGCCGCGGGTCAGCGGCCCCCGCGCGGCCGGGCGGTCGACGGACACGCCGTCGCCCGGGACCACGATCTCCTGGCCGGCGGTCAGCACGCCGCCGTCGGCCTCGACCACGACCTCGACGTCCACCGGCACCGAGCGCTTCACGACCGCCAGCGCGACCGGGCCGAGCTCGTGGTGCCGGGCGACGGTGGTGACCACCCCGACCTCGCGGCCGGGCTCGCCCGTGCTGAGCAGGTCGCCGAGGTCGCGCACGACCGCGCCGGCCTCGGGCAGCACGTGGCCCGACCCGTCGAGGTGCAGCATCACCAGCCGACGCGGGGGCCGGCCGAGGTTGTGCACCCGGGCGATGGTCTCCTGGCCGCGGTAGCAGCCCTTGTGCAGGTGCACGGCGGTGCGGAGCCAGTCGAGCTCGTGCGGGATCGTCCGGTGGTCGACCTCGCGGCCGGCGCGGGGGCGCCAGGCCTCGACGCGCACGGCCTCGCTGGCCCAGGTGCCGACGAGCGGCCAGCCGGCTGCCTCGCGCGCCCGCACGGCGTCGGCCAGGCCGGCGCGCGGGACCAGCACGAGCCGCCACGCGCGGTCGGCGCCGGGGTGCTCGTCGTCGGGCAGGCCGTACCGGGTGCCGCCGGGCAGGGTCCGCGGCCACGGGTCGCGCCAGGTGACCGGCTCGCCCTCGGCGCCCTCGGCGTCGACCGGCTCGCCGATCGCGGCCCAGCCGTCGGTCACGTCCGCGACCTCGACGCGCAGCATGAACCGCATCCGGTCCAGCCACGTCGCCAGCCCGGGCGCGGTCTCGCTGATCAGCCAGGTGGCCTCGCCGTCGTCCACGACCGCGGCGGCGTGCTCGACGTGGCCCTGCGGGCTGAGCACGAGCGTCTCCGTCGAGGTCCGCGGGGGCAGCGCGGTGAGCTCCTGGGAGGTGATGGAGTTCAGCCAGGACAGCCGGTCCGGCCCGGTGACCCGGACGACGCCCAGGTGCGACTGGTCCACGACCGCGCCGCCGCGGGTCAGCGCACGCTGCTCCGCGGTCGGGTCGCCGTAGTGCCAGGCCACGCCCGCGTCGGGACCGGACGCGGCGACGGCGCCGTGCCGGTCGAGCAGCGGGCTGCGGTGCCGGGGCTCCGCCGGTGCGACCGCGACGTCGTCGGACATGTCAGTCCGTCACGCGGCTGAGCCGCGCGGAGGCGTACGACTGCAGCTCGTGCCCGAACGCGGCGAGGTCGTGCGCCCACATGAGCTCCCCGTTGACGAGGCCGTACAGGCGCTTGCCCGCCGACACCTCGGCGCCGGACGCGGTGCGCGCGATGACGTCGCTGACCAGGTCGATGCGCCCGTTGCCCGTCGCGCCGACGTACACGGCGACGTGCCCGGACGGGTCGGCCAGGAGCAGCTCGACCGGCGACAGCGCCGACCCCATGCCCTCGGGCCGCTCCGGCGGGATGCGCCAGTAGCCGCTCTCGGTGTTCCAGACCGCGCCCTCGCCGTCGCCCTCGGCCGGGGCGGTCGCCTCGGCCGGGGTGCCGTCGGCGTCGGCGATGGCCGAGGCGTCGTCCGGCACGACGACGAGCCGGATGGTGGACGTGTAGGACAGGTACGGGCCGCCGTCGTGGTCGATCACCACGTCCTGGGTGAACGCCGTCTCCTCGATCCCCGGGTACCCCACGACGCCTTCGCCGTGCCACCGCCCCACGAGCCAGGCGAGCGGGTACATCTCCGGGGCGAGGCCCTCGGGCAGCGTGAACGCCATGGAAGCCCTTCTTGTCAGCGCTGTCCCTTGAACAGCCGGTAGACGACGAAGCCGGAGAACCACCCGATGGTGAGCGTCGCGGCGACGAGCAGACCGATGAACACGATCTCGAGTGCGTGCATCTGCCGATCCTAACGACGACGAGGCCCCGTGCCTTCCCGACGCCTCAGGACCGGGCGTGCCGCACCCGGACGCCGAGCAGGAAGAGCTCGCAGCCGAGGCACAGGCCGAACGCCGCGTTCAGCACCGCAGCCACGAGCGCCAGCGCCGCCGCGACGACCACCGCGCCCGGGACGCCGAGCAGCGCGAGCAGGAAGCCCGCCCCGGTGATGACCAGGCCGACCAGCTGCGCGAATTGCGGCGGGCGCGGGTCCTCGAGCTCGGCGGGCGGGGCGAGCCGGGGGCGCACGAGGCCCCGGTAGACCAGCCCCTGGACGGACCCCTGGGCCCCGCGGACCGCGCCGACGGCGAACAGCGCGGCGACGACGGCCAGCGCGACCGTCGCGGCGGCGCCGGGGAGCAGCAGGACGACCACGAGCAGGACCGCGGTCAGGGCGGCGCCGACGCGCGGGCCGCGGGGGTCGATCCCGGCGGGTGCGGCGGCGGGGGCGGAGGCGGGCTGCGGCGTGCGGGGGGACGCGGGCACGGGGGTCTCCAGGGGGTGCGGCGGGTGGGGTGGTCGGGCCCGGGCCGGGCGGGCGCCGGGCGGGGCGCCCGTCAGGCGGCGGTCGGACAGCGGTCGAGCGCGCCGAGCGCCTCGACGGCCTGCTCCCGGGTCGTCGCGCCGGACAGCCGCCCGCGGACGGCACCGGCGCCGTCCAGCACCAGCACCGTGGGGGTGCGCAGCACGTCGAACCGCCGGACCAGGTCCAGGCGGTCCTCGGCGCGGACCTCGACGTGCGCGAGCCCGGCCCGCTCCCCGGCGAGGGCGCCCAGCACGGCGGCGGTGCTGCGGCAGGGCGCGCACGCCTCGGAGGACAGCTGCAGGAACGTCGCGGCGAACCCGAGCGGCGCGCCCAGGTCGGCGGCGGTCAGCCGGTCGGCGACCCCCGCACCACCGCCGGCCGCCACGAAGCGCCCGTTCCGCGAGCGCCACAGCAGACCGACGACGACGGCGGCCCCGAGCACGCCGAGGACCAGCAGGACGCGCAGCCCCATGCCCACCCCCGGGTCGCGGCGCGGGTGCGCCCGGCGGGCGGCCCGGTCGTCAGCCGACGAGCACGCGGCCGACGACGTAGACCAGGATGCCGGTGACGGCGACGGGCAGCACAGCGACCGCCCACCCCGCGAGACGATGTTCCAGGGCGGGCAGCCGGTCGAACAGGGCGTCGCCCGCGGCGACCAGCACGCCGATCGCCGCGCCGAGCAGCGCCCCCGACAGCAGCCCGACGACGGGCAGCGCGGCACCCGCGACCAGCCCGCCCGCGACGGCGGCGCCGAGCGTCGCGCCGGCGCCCGCCCAGCCGCGCAGGGGCAGCGCCGTGACGGCCGACGCGACGGCGAGGGCGACCGCACCGGTCACCACGACCGCGTCGCCCGCCGCGGTGCGCTCGGCCGCGAGCCAGCCGGCCGCGCACACGGGCACCAGCGCGCCGGCGACGGTCCCGGCGACCGACTCGACCAGCCGCTCGCGCCCGTCCCGCCGCGCGAGCTCCGCCACGAACGCGGCGAGCACCGCGCCGGCGAACACCGCGGGCACGTCGCCCAGCAGCGGCTCGGTCGTCGTGACGTGCACGACCACGACGGCCGCGACCCCCGCGAGCCCGATCACGACCCCGCTCCCGACGCGCGCGGGCAGCCCGGCGACACGGGGCCAGCCGACCGCGAGGACGCCGGAGAGGACGATGAGGAGGGCGGCGAGGACGACGCCGTCCCGGCCGGCGAGCGAGACGCCCCCGAGGACACCGGCGACGGCGACGAGCGTCGCCAGGACGGCCGTGGTCACGGCGCGGTTCGAGGCGGGCACGGGCGCCATCCTCGCATCCCGGGGCCCCGCACCCGGCATCGGGCCGGTCGCGGCCGCCCGCGGGGTGCGCCCCGCTTGTACCACCGCCATGTGTCGCGCACGCACGCCTCGACGTGACATCCGAGGGGTACCGTGTCCCCAATTCGGACGGGAGGAGGGCCGCTGCGTGGCCGACCTGCTGCTGCTCACCCCCGCATCGGGGGGTTCGTCCCAGGTGCTGCCCGCGCTCGGGCTGCTGTCCCACCGGGTCCGCGTGCTGCCCGTGGAGCCCTCGGCCCTCGTGGACGCGCCCGACGCCGACATCGTCGTGCTGGACGCGCGCCGCGACCTGGTGACCGCGCGCACCACGTGCCGCCTGCTGCGCGCGACCGGTCTCACGGTGCCGCTCGTGCTGGTCCTGACCGAAGGCGGCCTCACCGTCGTCACGGCCGAGTGGGGCGCCGACGACATCGTGCTGGAGAACGCGACGCCCGCCGAGGTCGAGACCCGGTTCCGGCTCGTCATCGAGCGCGCCGCCCGGTCGTCCTACGACGACCAGCCGCAGGAGATCTCCTCGGGCGAGCTCATGATCGACGCCGGCGGGTACACCGCCCGGCTGCGCGGCCGCCCGCTGGACCTCACCTACAAGGAGTTCGAGCTCCTCAAGTACCTGGTGCAGCACCCGGGCCGCGTGTTCACCCGCGCCCAGCTGCTCCAGGAGGTCTGGGGCTACGACTACTACGGGGGCACCCGCACGGTCGACGTCCACGTGCGTCGGCTGCGCGCCAAGCTCGGGCCCGAGCACGAGCAGCTCATCGGCACCGTGCGGAACGTCGGCTACCGGTTCGACCCGCCGAAGGACCGCCGCGCGGCCGACGGCGGTACCGCCGCGACGTCGCCCGCCGAGGTCGCCGCCGACGCCTGACGAGCGCCCACCACCTACGGAGGGGCAGGGTCGTCGGTCGCGGTCGCCGTGCGCCGCCACGATGGCGGGATGACCCCGCTGACCTGGGTGCTGTCCGGCCTGTCCGCCGTCGTGCTCGTCGGCGCGCTCGCGCGCCTCCTGCACCGCACGCGCCCCGGCCGCGCAGCCCGGGGGCTGCTCGTCGTGACCACCGACCCCGCGACCGCCACCCGCGCGGTCGAGGGGCTCGCCCGCGAGGTCGAGGCCGCCGCGGACGAGCTCGACGCCGGACCCGGCTCGCCCTGACGCCGGACGACGTCGCCGGTACGCTCGTCCGCGGTGTGCCGGGAAGTCTGGTCGGCGTCCACCTCGTCGACCCCACGGAGAGCCGCACCGTGACCCCCGCCCCGCCCCCCACCGAGGACTCCGGCTCGCGCCTGTTCGGCGCGCTGACCCCCGGCGGACTGGCGAACCTGCTCGACACCCTCCGCGCCGAGCGCACCGGCGGCGTCCTGCTGCTCGTGGGCGCCGTGGTCGCCCTGCTCTGGGCCAACTCGCCCTGGTCGGCGGCGTACACCACGATCTCCGACACCGTGGTCGGCCCGGCCGCGCTGCACCTCGACCTCAGCCTCGCGTCGTGGGCGACCGACGGTCTGCTCGCGATCTTCTTCTTCGTGGTCGGCGTCGAGCTCAAGCGGGAGATCGTCGACGGGGAGCTCCGGCGCGTGCGCACCGCGGTCGTGCCCGTCGTCGCCGCGGTGGGCGGGATGGCCGCCCCCGCGCTGCTCTACCTGCTCGTCAACGCGACCGCCGCGGACGGCGCGACCCGCGGCTGGGCGGTGCCGACCGCGACCGACATCGCGTTCGCCGTCGCGGTGCTCTCGGTGGTCGGCCGCAGCCTTCCCGCGTCGCTGCGCGCCTTCCTACTGACGCTCGCCGTGGTCGACGACCTGCTCGGCATCGTCATCATCGCCGTGGTCTACACCGACGGGCTGCACCTGGTCTGGCTCGCCGCGTCGCTCGTGGCGGTGGCGGCGTTCGCCCTGCTGGTCCGGGTCCGCCGCCCGGGCGTCGCCGGGCACGCCGCCCTCGTGGTGCTGGCGGTGACCGCGTGGGCGCTCATGCACGCGTCCGGGGTGCACGCGACCATCGCCGGGGTGCTGCTCGGCCTCACCGCGCCGGCGCTGGCCCGCCCGGGTGAGTCGTCGAGCGTCGCGGAGCGGCTCGAGCACCGCTGGCGCCCCGTGTCGGCGGGGTTCGCGGTGCCGGTGTTCGCGCTGTTCGCGGCCGGCGTGCCGCTGTCCGGCGGGGCGCTCGCCGACGCCGTCCGGGACCCGGTCGCCCAGGGCGTCGCGCTCGGGCTCGTGGTCGGCAAGCCGCTGGGCATCCTGGCGGCGACGTGGCTGGTCGCGCGGTTCACCCGCGCCACCCTCGCCCCCGACCTGCACTGGCGGGACGTGGGGGCCGTCGGGCTGCTCGCCGGCATCGGGTTCACCGTCTCGCTGCTCATCGGCGAGCTCGCCTTCGGGGCCGGCAGCGCCCACGACGAGCACCTCAAGGTCGCGATCCTGCTGGCGTCGACGACGGCCGCGGTCCTCGGCGGGGCGGCCCTCGCGGCGCGCGACCGGGCGCACCGGTCCCGCCGGACGGGGGCCGGGACGCGGTAGGTTCGGCGTCGATGACCGTCGACTCCGCCGCCCTCCTGCTCGACGGCCCGTGGCGGCACCACTTCGTCCCCGCGAACGGCTCCCGGTTCCACGTGGCCGTCGCCGGCCCGGACGACCGGGACGCCCCGCTGGTGGTGCTGCTGCACGGGCTGCCCGAGCTGTGGTGGGCGTGGCGCCACCAGCTGCCCGCCCTCGCCGAGGACGGGCACCGGGTCGTCGCGATGGACCTGCGCGGCACCGGCGGCTCCGACAAGCCGCCGAGCGGCTACGACGTGCCGACCCTGACCCGGGACGTCGCCGGCGTGGTCCGGTCCCTCGGCTGCGACCGCGCGGTCGTCGTCGGGCACGGCGTCGGCGGCGGCGACGTGGCCTGGGCCATGCCCGCCTACCACCCGGGACTCACCCGCGGCGTGGCGGTGCTGTCCTCCCCGCACCCGCTGACCCGCCGGGCGGACCCCCGCTCGGGCCTCCGCGCCCGGGCCGCGCAGCGGATGGCCGAGATCCAGGTCCCGTACCTGCCCGAGCGCGCGATGACCCGCGGCGACCTCGTCGCGCGGCTGCTGCGCGAGTGGGGCGGCCCGCGCTGGCCCGACCCCGCGGCGCTCGCGCTGTACCGCCGGGCGGCGCACGTCCCGTTCGCGGCGCACTCCGCGCTGGAGCAGGTCCGCTGGCTGTACCGCTCCGGCGTCCGTGCCGACGGGCGCCGGCACGCGGTCGCGCTGCGGGACGCGGCGCCGGTGCCGACGCTGCAGGTGCACGGCGGGTCGGACGGCTGCTACACGGTGTCCCGGGCGATGGCCGACGGGTCCGTGGCCCGCCGGCTCGGGCCGCACTACCGGTTCGAGATGCTCTCCGGCGCGGGCCACTACCTGCCCGAGGAGGAGCCCGACCGCGTCACCGCCCTGCTCCGCGACTGGCTCCGCGAGCTGCCCTGACCTCCATCCCGGCCCGGTTCCGCCGAGCGGGCAGACGATGTCCCCTCGCACCGCGGGGTGGGGACGTCTACTGCCCGCTCGACGGGACGGGGGGCGCCGCGACCCGGACCAGGGCCGACGGGCAGTCGCCCGTGATCGGGCAGGTGGCGCAGTCCGGCTTGCGGGCGTGGCAGGTGCGGCGGCCGTGGAAGATCAGCCGGTGGCTCAGCAGCGTCCACTCCGGCCGCGGGATCAGCGCCGCGATGTCCTGCTCGACCTTGACCGGGTCCTCCTCGGTCGTCCAGCCGAGCCGCCGGGCGAGCCGGCCCACGTGGGTGTCGACGGTGATGCCGGGCACGCCGAACGCGTCGCCCAGGACCACGTTCGCCGTCTTGCGGCCGACGCCCGGCAGCGTCACCAGGTCCTCGAGCCGGGGCGGCACCTCGCCGTCGAACCGCTCCACCAGGGCGCGCCCGAGGCCCTGCAGCGAGCGCGCCTTGGCCCGGAAGAACCCGGTCGGCCGGATCAGCTCCTCCAGCTCGGCGGGGTCCGCGCCCGCGTAGGCGGCGGCGTCGGGGTAGCGCGCGAACAGCGCCGGCGTCACCTGGTTGACCCGCACGTCGGTGGTCTGCGCGGACAGCACCGTCGCGACCAGCAGCTCCAGCGGCGACCGGAAGTCGAGCTCGCACCGGGCGTCGGGCCAGCGCACCGCCAGCGCGCGGTTGACCCGGCGCGCGCGACGGACCAGGGCGACCGGCGGCCGGTCCGCCGCGGACCCCGGGGCGGTCGCCGCCGCGGGGCGCCGGGCGGGACTCATGCGGCCAGCGTAGGTCCCCCGGGGGACAACGGTTGCTCTGGGCGAGTGACCGGGACTTGATCACATGACCAACTTCTCAAGTCGGGCACCCCGGGCGTCGAAAGACGGGGGGACGCGACCTGTGGCCGTACGGGTCGTCCGAGAGAGTGGGCGGACCGCATGACCCTGGCCGGCACGGCTGACCAGCTCGTCGAGCTGCGCCGGCAGCGCGGTGCGCTGCGCCTCGAGCACCAGCACGTCGTCCGCTGGCGGCGTCTGGTGCGCGACCGCCTCGAGCTCGCCGTGGCCGCCGCCGCCCCGCCCGAGGCGCCGGGCGCCTGCCCGGACGTGCGCAGCGTCCTGGGGGACGCCGCCGTCGACGTGCCGCCCGCCGCCGAGCTCGCGGCCGCCGTCCGGGGCGCGCTGCCGATCGCCGAGGTGCACGAGCTGCCGCGGCTCCGTGACCTGGACCTGCGCCTCGCCCGCTACGAGATGCGGCTCGAGGACGCGCTGAGCCGCCTGACCGACCGGTACATCGACCGGCTCGCCCGCGACGTCACCGAGGGAGGCGTCGACGCGCTCCGCCGTCCTGCCGGCGCGTGATGAGGCACACTGAGGGGCGTCACATCCCGGCAAGAAGGTGAGGTCCCTCCCGTGGAGGACGACGTCGTGCTCACGGCGCCCCTGTTCCAGAACATGGACCCCGAGGCGTCCCGGACGCTGCTCGCGTCGATGGCGCCCGTGCACGTCGCCCGCGGCGAGGTGCTGTTCCACGAGGGCGAGCCGGGCGACCGGCTCTACGTGATCCGCTCCGGCAAGATCAAGCTCGGCCGCCGGTCCTCCGACGGCCGCGAGAACCTGCTCGCCGTGCTCGGCCCCGGCGAGATGTTCGGCGAGCTCTCGCTGTTCGACCCGGGCCCCCGCACCGCCACGGCCACCGGCCTCGCCGACGCCGTGGTGCTCGAGCTCGGCCACCACGACCTCATCCCGTGGCTCGAGCAGAACCCCACCGTCGCCAAGCACCTGCTCGGCGCGCTCGGCCGCCGGCTGCGCCGCACCAACGACGCCCTGGCCGACCTGGTGTTCTCCGACGTCCCCGGCCGCGTGGCCAAGGCGCTGCTCGACCTGTCGCACCGGTTCGGCCAGCAGACCGACGAGGGCGTCCGGGTCGCGCACGACCTCACGCAGGAGGAGCTCGCGCAGCTCGTCGGCGCCAGCCGCGAGACCGTGAACAAGGCGCTCGCCGACTTCGCCGCCCGCGGCTGGGTCCGGCGCGAGGGCCGCGCGATCGTGCTCCTCGACGTCGACCGGCTGGAGCGCCGCGCCCGCTGAGCCGGCGCACCCGCGCGCACCGACGACGACGGCCCGGCCGCAGCCCCTCAGGGGCGCGGCCGGGCCGTCTCGCGTCGGCGGCGGGGCTCAGGCCTCGGGCGCGAGCTCCACGACGATCTCGACCTCGACCGGCGAGTCGAGGGGCAGCACGGCGACGCCGACCGCAGAGCGGGCGTGCACGCCCGCCTCGCCGAACACCTCGTGCAGCAGCGTGCTGGCGCCGTTGATCACGCCGGGCTGGCCGGTGAACGCCGGGTCGCTCGACACGAAGCCGACGACCTTGACGACCCGGACCACCCGGTCCAGGTCCCCGACCAGCGAGGCGACGGCCGCGACGGCGTTCAGCGCCGCGGTGCGGGCCAGGTCCTGCGCGGTCTCCGGCGACACCTGGCCGGGGCCGGTGCCCACCTTGCCGGTGACGGGGAGCTCGCCCGCCACGAACGGCAGCTGGCCCGACGTGTACACGTACGCGCCGGTCTGCACCGCGGGGACGTAGGCGGCGACGGGCGCGGCGACCTGGGGCAGCTCGATGCCGAGCTCCGCCAGCCGCGCGACGACGGCGCCGGTCACTTCTCGCCCGTCGGGCGCTTGAGGTAGGCGACGAGCCCGGTCTCGGACTGCAGGACCTGGACGAGCTCCCAGCCGTCCTGACCCCACTGGTCGAGGATCGCCTTGGTCGCGTGGACGATGAGGGGGACGGTCGCGTACTCCCACGTGGTGGTGGCCATGGCGCCACCCTAGCCGTGCCCCGCGGGCGCCGGTCAGGCCCCGGCCGCCTGCTCCACCGGCTCGGTGCCGAGCAGCTCGTCGTACCAGGACTCCACCTCGGGCCGCCGGCGCCGCAGCGCGCGCCGCTCCCGCTCGGTCATCCCGCCCCACACGCCGAAGTCGGCGCGCGAGTCGAGGGCGTCGGCCAGGCACAGCAGCCTGACGGAGCACCCCGCGCACACGGCCCGGGCATCGCGCTGCGCGGCGCCCTCCACGAACAGCGCGTCGGGCGCCACTCCCCCGGCGCCGCACTTCGCGTTCGCCGTCCAGTGCCCGTCGGGCCCCGCGATCGTCATCGAGCCATCCCTACTGTCCCCTGCGAACGGGACAGCACCGCCCGCGGACCGTCGTACGCGACGCCCCGGAGCGGCAGTCCCCCCTGCTGCGCCCGACCGTATCGGGTCGATTCGTCCCGTCGCATCCTCCGTTCGGGTTGTTCGACCCGGTCGGCCAGCGGCGGCGTGCGTGTGCAGGTACGGTGCAGGTCCCCCCGGGCCCTGTGGACGACCGGCGGCCGCACGGGGTGCTCCCGTACCCTGGCGGGCATGGCTCCCTCCCCCTCGCCGCGCGGGCGGCAGGTCACCGTCGTGCAGGCGCTGGCGCTGCTGCTCGCCTTCGTGCTGACCGCGGGCGTCGGCGGTCTGCTGACCGCCGGGCTCGTGCTGCCGACCGTCGCCGTAGCGAACACGGCGACCGACCTGAGCGTCGAGGCGTTCGAGGACCTCCCGTCCGAGCTCGAGACCCGGCCGCTGTCCGAGAAGTCGGTGATGCTGGCCAACGACGGCACGACCGTGCTGGCCGAGTTCTTCTCGGAGAACCGGATCGTCGTGCCGCTGGACCAGGTGTCCGTGCAGATGCAGAACGCCGTCGTCGCGACCGAGGACAAGCGGTTCTACCAGCACGGCGGCATCGACCCCGCCGGCATGGCGCGCGCGCTGGTCAAGAACCAGGTCAGCGACTCCACGCAGGGCGCCTCCACGCTGACCCAGCAGTACGTGAAGAACGTGCTCATCGAGACGGCGGTCCGCGACGGCGACCTCGCCGCCGCCGAGGCGGCCCGGGAGGCCGACGGCACCGAGGGCTACGCGCGCAAGCTGCGCGAGGCCAAGCTCGCCATCGCGCTCGAGAAGACGATGACGAAGGACCAGATCCTCGAGAACTACCTCAACATCGCGCAGTTCGGGGTCGCGACGTACGGCGTGGAGTCCGCCGCGCTGCGCTACTTCAGCAAGCACGCGGTGGACCTCACCTACCTCGAGGCCGCGACGATCGCCGGCATCACCCAGAGCCCGACGGCGTTCGACCCGGTGCGGAACCCCGAGGAGTCGCAGCAGCGTCGGAACATCGTGCTCCGGCTGATGAACGAGCAGGGCTACATCACGCAGGAGGAGTACGACGCCGGCATCGCGGCGCCGATCGCCGACACCCTGCACGTGAGCGAGGCCCAGAGCGGCTGCATGGCGGCCGGCGACGTGGTGCAGGGCTCCGGCTACTTCTGCGACTACGTCACGCACGTCATCCGGAACGACCCGGCGTTCGGCGAGACCGCCGAGGAGCGCGAGGAGACGCTGTACCGCGGCGGCCTCACGATCACCACCACGCTCGACCCGCGGCTCCAGACGCTGGCCGACACCCAGGTCAAGGCGACGGTCCCGGTCGACGACCCCAACGGGGTCGGGTCGGCCATGTCGGTGGTGGAGCCGGGGACCGGCCAGATCAAGGCGATGGCGCAGAACCGGAACTTCAACAACACGGCCGACGCGACGGGGCGCGACTCGTCGGTCAACTACAACACCTCGTACTCCTACGGCGGGTCCGGCGGCTTCATGCCCGGCTCGACGTTCAAGCCGTTCACCCTGCTCGAGTGGCTCAAGACCGGCCACAACCTCAACGAGAGCGTCAACGGCACCGAGCGCACGCTCAACACGAACCAGTTCACGGCGTGCGGGTCCCGCTACCCGAGCCAGACCTGGAAGGTCGGCAACGCCGAGGGCGGCTCCGGCAACATGTCGGTGATGCAGGCGACGCAGCAGTCCGTGAACCTCGCGTACCTGTCGATGGCGATGCAGCTGGACCTCTGCAACATCATGGAGGGGGCCAAGCAGCTCGGGGTCACCAGCTCGAACGCCGGTGCCGAGGGCCAGGCCATCGAGGCGAAGCCGTCCAACGTGCTCGGCTCGGGCGTCACCAGCCCGCTGGCGCTCGCCGGCGCGTACGCGGCGTTCGCCTCGGGCGGCGTGTACTGCACGCCGATCGCGATCACCAACGTGAAGAACGCCGACGGCGAGGACATCCCGATCCCCGACGCCGGCTGCCACCAGGCCATCGACCCGAACGTCGCCGCCGGCATGAACGAGGCGATGAGCAACGTCTGGAACGGCACCGGCAAGTCGATCGGGCGGCCGTCTTTCTACACGGCCTCCGGCAAGACCGGCACCACGACCCGCAACGAGCACACCTGGTTCGCGGGTTACACGCCGCGCCTGGCGTCGATCGTGTGGGTCGGCTACCCGGACCGCAACGAGCAGATGAAGAACATCACCATCAACGGCAGGTTCGCTCGGTTCGCGTACGGCGCGACCTACGCGGGCGTCACGTGGAAGAACTTCATGGACGAGGCGCTGAACGACGGCCAGCCCAATCCGGGGTTCACGGCTCCGAGCAGCGACCTCCGGTACGGCCAGGCCATCCCGATCCCCTCGGTCGTGGGCCAGGACCAGAACACGGCGATCGCCACCCTGCAGAACGCCGGGTTCTCCGCGAGCGTCGGCGGGACGACCGCCTCGGACATCACGCCGGGGTCGGTCGTCAGCCAGAGCCCGTCCGGCAGCGCGCCGGCGGGCAGCTCGATCACCCTGACGCTGTCCAGCGGCCCGGGCGCACCGGCCGGCGACGGCGGCGGCGGTGGCGGGAACCCCGGTGGCGGTGGCGGTGGCGGCAACAACGGCGGCGGTGGCGGCAACGGCGGGAACGGATGACCCACCCCGTCGCCCGTGCCCTGGGCGGGACCGCGCTCGCCGGCGCCGCAGCGGTCGCGTGGGGCACGCTCGTCGAGTCCCGCTGGTACGCCCTGCGCGAGGTCACCGTCCCGGTGCTCCCGCACGGCCAGGACCCGCTCCGCGTCCTGCACCTGTCCGACCTGCACCTGACCCCCGGCCAGCACCGCAAGGTCGACTGGGTCCGCGACCTCGCGTCGCTCCGTCCCGACCTCGTGGTGGACACCGGCGACAACTGGGCGCACGTCGAGGCGATGCCCGCGCTGCTGCACGCGCTGGAGCCGCACCTGGGCACCCCCGGGGCGTTCGTGTGGGGGTCGAACGACTTCTTCGCCCCGTCGCCCAAGAACCCGGCCCGGTACCTGCTCCCCGACGCCCGCACGACGCCGCCCCGCCCGCCCGTGGAGCTGCCCTGGCGCGAGCTCGGCAACCGGTTCCGGTCCGCCGGCTGGGTGGACCTGACCAACCGCCGCGACGAGGTGAAGGCCGGCGGCCGGCGGATCTCGCTCGTCGGCACCGACGACGCGCACCTGGACCGCGACCGGTTCCCCGCCGCCGGCGGCCCGGACGACGTCCGCCCGGCCCCCGTGGTCGACGACGCGGGCGTGGCCCGTGCGGCGCACGGCGACGTGGACCTGCACCTCGGCGTCACGCACGCGCCCTACCGCCGCGTCCTGGACGCGATGCACGCCGACGGCGCGGACCTCGTGCTCGCCGGGCACACCCACGGCGGCCAGCTCGCGGTGCCCGGCTACGGCGCGCTCGTCACGAACTGCGACCTCCCCCGCGACCGGGCCAAGGGCCTGCACGGCTGGCCGGGCCTGCGGCCCGACGCCCGCGGTGGCGCGGACTCCACCTGGCTGCACGTGTGCGCCGGCCTGGGCACGTCGCCGTACGCCCCGGTGCGGTTCGCGTGCCGGCCCGAGGCCACGCTGCTGACGCTCGTCGCGGCCTGAGACGCGACGCTCCTCACACTTCGACCTCCTGGGCCGCCCCCGATGCACGACCACCGGCTCGCGTCGGCTATGCTGGGCGGGCTTCACCGGGGTGTGGCGCAGCTTGGTAGCGCGCCTCGTTCGGGACGAGGAGGTCGTGGGTTCGAATCCCGCCACCCCGACCGGTGAGAAGACGAAGGCCCGGACCGCACGGTCCGGGCCTTCGTCGTCCCCGGGTACGCGCCCCTACGGACTCAGCGCCGCGGACCGCGAGGCTCACGGCGGGGCGCACGCCGGGCGAGTTGCCGGCCTCAGCAGCCCGCGTGCTGGTCCCGCCGCCCGCCGGGCCGGTCGCTCGAGTGGTCCCGCACTCCCGGCGCCTGCGGGCCCGCCCCGGGGCGCCGCGCGGCCGCCAGGCCCTCCGTGGCGATCCGGAACCGGTCCCGTCCCGCCTGCTTCGCCCGGTAGAGCGCGATGTCCGCGGCGGCCAGGGCCGACCCAGCCGGGGCGCCGTCCGTGATCAGCGCGATGCCGGCGGAGAACGTCACGCCGGTGCCCTCCTCGGCCCACTCCGCGCGCAGCGCCCGCAGCATGTTCAGCGCCTGCACCGGCTCGGTGCGCGGCAGGATCAGCACGAACTCCTCGCCGCCGTACCGGGCCGCGTAGTCGCGGCGCCGCAGGTGCTCGTGGAGGACGTGCCCGAACCGCTCGAGCACGGCGTCGCCCGCGGCGTGGCCCCGGCTGTCGTTCACGCGCTTGAAGTGGTCGAGGTCGGCGATGACGACGCAGTCGCCCGCGACGGCCCGGGTCAGCCGCTCCTCGAGGTCGCGCCGGTTGGCGAGCGAGGTGAGGAGGTCGGTGCGCGCGTCGGTGCGGAGCCGCCGGCGCACGTCGCGCTGGTAGGCGGTGGCGAGCGCGATCACCTGGGCCGTGCCCCACCAGGTCACGGCGTAGATCACGAGCCGCACCACGGCCTTGCCGTCCAGGGTCGACGCCATCGCGACGTACGCGCCGCACGCGGCCGGCAGCAGCGCGAGCGCAGCGCGCCCGGGATGGAACAGTCCCGCGTAGACGAAGCACAGCGGGATCAGGCCGACGAAGGCGCTGGCGATGCCGGTGGTGGTGAGGCCGACGGCGCCGAGGGCGAGCAGCAGCGCGAGCGGGAACGCGAGCGTGCCCCAGCCGTCCCGGTGCCACCGCACCCGCAGGCTCACGCACACCAGCGCCAGCATCGCGCCGGACATCGCGGCCAGCACCCGCAGCCCGTGCCCGTCGACCCCGAGGCACAACGCGCCGAGGATCACGACCGCCCCGCCGAACAGCAGCAGCACCCGCCCGGCGGCGGCCGCGCTGCCGCCCGCGCGCGCCCAGGCCGGGACGTGCGCGAGCAGGCGCACGACGACGGGCGCCTCGTGCGGCGCCCGCCCGTGTGCGCGGCGTCCAGGGCCGATCGGGGGCATACCCGGATGATCGGCCGCCGACCCGGGTCACTTCAGAGGATGGTTGAGATCTGCACCAATTCTCGACGTGATCCCCAGCACGCTCCCAGGGAGCGCGCGCGGCGGCTCAGCGCCAGCGGAACAGCCGGGCCGAGAGCGGCACCAGGACGACGGTCCACCCGGCCATCACGAGGAGCTCGCGCACCGGCACCCCGGCGCCGACCCAGCCGTCGAGCATCGCCTGCGACCCCGCGCCCAACGGCGTCCACGCGGCGACCTGCTGGACGACCTCGGGCATGATCGGCAGCGGCAGCCACACGCCCGCGAAGAACAGCGACACGAAGTAGACGGTCATCCCGATGCCGGTCGCCGCGCCCGCCGTCGGCGCGCGCGCCGCGATGAGCGACCCGACGCCGAACGTCGAGGTGGCCGCCAGCAAGAACCCGGCGAGCACGACGCCCGGCCGCTCCGGTGCGCTCACGTCGACGACGAGCATCCCGACCGCGAGCGCGAGCACGGCCGCCACGAGGAGCGCGGCCACGTTGACGAGGACCTGCGCGACCAGGAGGCGCGAGGGCGGCAGCGGGGTCGTCGAGAGACGGCGGAGCACCCCGGTGCCGCGGTAGGTGGCGATCGTGATCGGGTAGACGGACAGCGCCACGGTGCCGACGGCCAGCGTCAGGACGATCGGCGTGTAGCCGGTGATGCCGTTGATCTGCGACAGCAGCGGGTCGTCCTCGCTGTACGGGGTCGACCCCCAGGGCATCGCGAGGCCGAGCACCGCGAGCAGCACGGCGGGGAAGAGCACGGCGAAGAACACGTTGGACGGCTCGCGCAGCGCGAGGCGCCCCTCGACGGCGGTGACCCGGGCGAGCACCCGGGGGCTGGTCGCGGACATGTCAGGCCTCCACGCGGTCGGTCGCGGACGGGGTGGCGGGGCGCGCTCCCGGGTCGGCCGGAGCACCGGTCAGCCGGACGAACGCGTCCTCCAGGGTGCTGCGCTGCACGCGCAGGTCGTCGGGCCGGACCCCGGCGCCGGCGAGCGCGACCATGACGTCCTGCACCACGTTGCCGGTGCCGCGGACCCGCACGGACCCGTCGGCGTCGAGGTCGACCGAGCCGACCGACCCGAGGGCGCCGAGCGCGGCCGCGTCGACGGGCGCGGACGGCCGGAAGGTGAGCGTCTGGTCGGCCCCGACCAGGGCGGCGACCTCGGCGGGGGTCCCCTCGGCGACCACCCGGCCGGCGTCGACCAGCACGACGCGGTCGCAGAGCCGCTCGGCCTCCTCCATGAAGTGGGTGACGAGCACGATCGTCACGCCGCGCCGCCGCACGCGTTCGACGACGTCCCCGGTGTCCCGGCGCGCCTGCGGGTCGAGGCCGGTGGTGAGCTCGTCGAGGATCGCGAGCTCCGGGTTGCCCACCAGCGCCAGCGCGATCGACAGCCGCTGCTTCTGGCCGCCGGACAGCGCCCGGAACTGGGTGCCGGCCTTGTCGGCGAGCCCGAGGTCGCGCAGCAGCTCGTCGGGGTCCGCGGGGTCGTCGTAGAAGCAGGCGTACTCCTCGACCGCCTCGCGGACGGTGATCCGCAGGGGCAGCGCCGACTCCTGCAGCTGCAGCCCGACCCGCTCGCGCAGGGCGGCGCGGTCGGCGGCGGGTCCGGCCGGGTCGAGCCCGAGGACGCGGACCGTGCCGCCGTCGGGCTCGCGCAGGCCGCCGATCATCTCGACGGTGGTGGTCTTGCCGGCGCCGTTGCGGCCCAGCACGCCGACGATCTCGCCGCGGTGGACGGTCAGGCTGACGTCGGCGACGGCGACGGTGCGGCCGTAGCGCTTCTCCAGGTGCTCCGCGTGGATCACGGGGTCTGCTCCGGGCATGACGGGATCTCCTCCTCGCGTGGTGCGGGTGGGTCGGGTCGTGCGGGGGGTGTGCGGCGCGCCACGGGGCGCGTCGGGTCAGCCGCGGCGGGGTGCGATCGAGCGGCGGGTGGCGATCAGCCAGAACGCGGCCGCGAGGGCCGCCGTCATGACGGCGGAGGCGGTGAGGACCAGCGCGAGCGGGGTGGCCTCGCCGGTGCTGCCGAACAGGTCGGAGAAGGGGACCCAGTCGTTCGAGTTGCCGACCAGGATCGTCATGGCCACCGACGGCCCGGCCGTGAGCGGCAGCGTGAGGGTGCCCCACCACCCGCCGGCGGTCGCGTACACGGTGCCGACCAGCAAGCCGCTGACGTAGGCGACGACGAACGTCGCCAGGTACGCGACGAGCAGGCTGCCGAAGCTCACGTCGGGGTCGAACCAGCCCTGGTCCTGCAGCGACCACTCCCACCCCATCGCGCCGTACCAGGCGCGCTCGGCCATCAGCCCGCCGGCCATGAGCACGGCGAACGCGACCGCGAGCACCCCCGCGGCGGCGAGCGCGCCGCGCACGTAGCTGCGCCGGGTCATGCCGCTCGCGACGTGCACCTGCGGGTAGGTGGTGGCGATCCCGATCATGATCGAGAACGGGAACCAGACCCCGCTCTGCCGGGCGAACCAGATGGTCGAGGTCCCGACGTCGCCGACCGCGTCGACGACCAGGGGCACCGCGACGACCACGACGAGCACGATCGCCCAGTACCAGAGCGCCACCTGGCCGAACCAGGCGAGCAGGCACGTCGCCGTGCGCAGCACCGGGCCCTGCCGGGTCGCCGGCCGGGCGGGGAACAGGGTGCGGGTGGTGGTGCTCATCGGGCCCTCCCGAGCTCGCGCGCCGCGTCCGCGGCGCCGTCGGCGGTCAGGTGCACGAACAGGTCCTGCAGCGGCACCGGCCCCAGGTCCAGGCCGGCGGCCTTCGCGTCCGCGGCCTCGCCGTCCGCGAGCGTCGCGAGCACCGTGGCCTGCACGGTGCCGCCGAGCTGCTGGCGCCCGAGCACCGTGCGCCCGACGACGAACCGCTCGACCTCGCGGGCCGGCCCCGTCACCGAGACGCCGGTGACCCGCAGGGCGTCCGCGTCCTGCGCCAGCAGGACCCGCCCGTGGTCCAGGACCACGACGTGCTCGAGCAGCCGCTCGACCTCGCCGATCAGGTGGCTGGACAGCACGATCGTGCGCGGGTGCTCGACGTAGTCCTCGAGCAGCGCGTCGTAGAACGCGTACCGCGACGGCGCGTCGAGGCCGAGGTGCACCTCGTCGAGCAGGGTCAGGTCCGCGCGGGCGGCGACGCCGAGGACGATGCCGAACGCGGACTTCTGGCCGCGGGACAGCTTCTGCGGCTTCGCGCCCGGGTCCAGCTCGAACCGGTCCATGAGGCGCTCCGCGACCTCGCGGGAGAACGCGGGCCGGCAGTCCTCGGTGAACCGGAGGTTCGAGCGCAGGGTCTCGGTGTCGAGCACGTCGCCCGACTCCCGGACCAGCAGCACCCGCGGCAGGAGGTCGTCGTTCTCCCAGGGGTCCTCGCCGCCGACCAGCACCGCGCCGGACGTCGGCCGGCGGAACGCGGCGGCCACGGACGCGAGGGTCGTCTTGCCGGAGCCGTTGCGGCCCAGCAGTCCGGTGATGGAGCCCGCCGGGACGGACAGGTCGACCTCGTCGAGAGCGGTCTTCCGGCCGTAGCGCACGGTCAGGCCGCGCGCCTCGAGGCCGAGCGGCCCGGCCGGGGCGGTCACGACGCCGCCCCGTCCTGCCGGTCACCGGCGGTGCGCGCGGCGTGCGCCCGCAGCCGGGCGATGACGTCCTCGAGCGGGATGCCGAGCGCGCGGGCGTGGTCGGCCACCGGGTCGACCGTCTCGGCGAAGAAGGTCTCCCGGCCCTCGGCGCGCAGCCGGTCCGGGGCGCCCGGGGCGACGAACATCCCGACGCCGCGGCGCTTGTAGAGGATCCCGTCGTCGACGAGCTGGGCGAACGCCTTCGCGGCCGTGGCCGGGTTGATGCGGAAGGTGGTGGCGTACTGCGTCGTGCTCATCACCTGCTCCTCGGGCTGGAGGTCGCCGCGCAGGACGTCCTGGCGGATCTGGTCGGCGATCTGCACGTAGATGGGGTCGCGGCCGTCGAACACGGTCGACCTCCTCTCGTGCGGCTGGTTCTATGGTTCGTTACTCCACTAATGAACCACAGGAGCGCGACCCGCGGCAAGACCGAGCAGGAAGTTCGCCTTCGAAGCACTTGCTTCTGATTCGCAGCATGTATACCGTCCTCGATATCGCTTCGAATCCGAAGCACCACGGAACGACCGAGGAGTCACCATGAAGGCAGTGCGGTTCCACGAGACCGGCGCGGCGGACGTCCTGCGCCACGAGGACGTCGAGCTGCCGGTCCCCGGCGCCGGCGAGGTCCGGGTCCGGGTCGCCGGCTCGGCGTACAACCCCGCAGACGGCGGCATGCGGGGCGGCTTCCTGCCGATCCCGATCACGCTGCCGCACACCCCGGGCTACGACGTGTCCGGCACGGTGGACGCGGTCGGCGCCGGCGTGACGAGCCTGGCGGCCGGCGACCGGGTCGTCGGCTTCCTGCCCATGGCGGCCGACGGCTCCGCGGCGGAGTTCGTCGTCGCCCCCGCCGAGGCGCTGGTGCCGGCACCGGCCCGGATCCCGCTCGCCGACGCGGCCGGGCTCCCGTCGGTCGGGCTCACCGCCTGGCAGGCGCTGTTCGAGGCGGCCGGCCTCGGGGCCGGGCAGCGGGTCCTGGTCAACGGCGCCGGCGGGCCGGTCGGCGGCTACGCCGTCCAGCTGGCCCACCGCGCGGGCGCCCACGTGATCGCGACCGCCAGCCCGCGCAGCGCCGCGGCCGTCCGGGCCGCGGGCGCGGACGAGGTGGTCGACCACACCGCGACGTCCCTGCTGGACGCCGTGACCGAGCCCGTGGACGTGCTGCTCAACCTGGCGCCGGTCACCGAGGAGGGGTTCACGGCACTGGCCACCCGGGTCCGCGACGGCGGGGTCGTCGTGTCCACCACGCCGCGGGTCGCGACCCCGGAGGACCCGGCGCGCGGCGTGCGCGCCGTGACCGTGTACGTGCACCCGGACGCGGAGGTGCTGCGGCAGCTCGTCGCGCTGGTCGACGCCGGCGAGCTGCGCGTCGAGATCGCGCGGCGCGTCCCGCTGGCGGAGCTCCCCGCGCTGCACGCGGAGGCCGACGCCGGCCGCGTGCACGGCAAGGTCGTGGTGGTCCCGGCGGGCGCGTGAGGGCCCCGGACGACGGAGGACCCGCCGCCCGGCTCGTGGTGAGCCGGTGCGGCGGGTCCTCGCGCGCGGGTCAGGCGGTCGCGGCGCGCAGGCGCGCGGCCAGCAGCTCGGCGACCTGCACGGCGTTGAGCGCCGCGCCCTTGCGGAGGTTGTCGTTCGAGATGAACAGCGCCAGGCCCCGCCCGTCGGGCGCGCCCGGGTCCTGCCGGATGCGGCCGACGAGCGACGGGTCGGCGCCCGCCGCCTGCTGCGGGGTCGGGACGTCGGCCACCTGGACGCCCGGCGCACCGGCGAGCAGCTCGTACGCGCGCCCCGGGGTGATCGGCCGGTCGAACTCGGCGTTGATCGACAGCGAGTGCCCCGTGTACACCGGCACCCGGACGCAGGTGCCGGACACCAGCAGGTCGGGGATGCCGAGGATCTTGCGCGACTCGTTGCGGAGCTTCTGCTCCTCGTCGGTCTCCAGGCTGCCGTCGTCCACCAGGTTGCCGGCCAGCGGGATCACGTTGAACGCGATCGGCGCGACGTACTTCTGCGGCTCCGGGAACGTCACCGCACCGCCGTCGTGCACCAGCGCGAGCGTGTCCTGCTCGACCCCGGCGCGCACCTGGTCGTCGAGCTCGCGCGCGCCGGCCAGGCCGGAGCCCGACACCGCCTGGTAGGTCGACACGACGAGCCGGCGCAGGCCGGCCTCCTCGTGCAGCACCCGCAGCACCGGCATCGCGGCCATCGTGGTGCAGTTCGGGTTCGCGACGATGCCCTTGCGCACCTCGTCGAGCGCGCCCGGGTTCACCTCGGACACGACCAGCGGCACGTCGGGGTCCATCCGCCAGGCGGACGAGTTGTCGATCACGGTGACGCCCGCGGCGGCGAACCGCGGCGCCTGCGCCTTCGACGTCGCGCCGCCGGCGGAGAACAGCGCGATGTCGAGGCCGCTCGGGTCCGCGGTCTCGGCGTCCTCGACCACGACCTCGGCGCCGCGCCACGGCAGCGTCGTCCCGGCCGAGCGCGCGGAGGCGAAGTACCGGATCTCGGCCACCGGGAAGTCGCGCTCCTCCAGCAGCCGGCGCATCACGGCGCCCACCTGGCCGGTGGCGCCGACGACGCCGACCCGCAGGCCCGCGCCCGTGCTCACGCTCTCGCTCATCGTCCGGTCCCTCCGTACACCACGGCCTGCTCGTCGGCGCTGTCCAGGTCGAACGCCGTGTGCACCGCGCGCACGGCGTCGTCGAGCTGGTCCGCACGGGTCACCACGGAGATGCGGATCTCCGAGGTCGAGATCATCTCGATGTTGATGCCGGCGTCCGACAGCGCGGCGAACAGCCGGGCGGACACGCCGGGGTGCGACTTCATGCCCGCGCCGATCAGCGACAGCTTGCCGATCGTGTCGTCGTACTGCAGCGACGTGAAACCGATGTCGGGCTGGTGCTGGGTCAGCGCCGCGGTCGCGGCCGCCCCGTCGGTGGCGGGCAGCGTGAACGAGATGTCCGTCCGCCCGGTCGACGCGACGGACACGTTCTGCACGATCATGTCGAGGTTCACGCCCGACCCGGCGACGACCTCGAAGATGCGCGCGGCCTTGCCGGGCACGTCCGGGACGTCGACGATCGTGATCTTCGCCTCGCTGCGGTCGTGCGCGACGCCGGCGATGATCGGCTGCTCCATCGGGGCTCCTCCTTCGGTCGGGGCGTCCGTCACCAGCGTGCCCGGGTGGGTCGAGAACGACGATCGCACGTGCACGGGCACCCCGTACCGCCGCGCGTACTCCACGCAGCGCAGCACGAGCACCTTGGCGCCGCTCGCGGCCATCTCGAGCATCTCGTCGTAGGTGATGCGGTCGATCTTGCGGGCCGACGGCACGATGCGCGGGTCGGCGGTGAACACGCCGTCGACGTCGGTGTAGATCTCGCAGACGTCGGCGTGCAGGGCGGCGGCGAGTGCGACGGCCGTGGTGTCCGAGCCGCCGCGGCCGAGGGTCGTCACGTCGTTGGTGTGCTGCGTGACGCCCTGGAACCCGGCGACGATCGCGACCGCGCCGGCGTCGACGGCCTGCTGGATGCGGCTCGGCGTCACGTCGATGATCCGGGCCTTGCCGTGCACGGAGTCGGTGATGACGCCCGCCTGCTGGCCGGTGAACGACTGCGCCTCGACGCCGAGGTTGCTGATCGCCATCGCCAGCAGCGACATCGAGATCCGCTCGCCGGCGGTGAGCAGGATGTCCATCTCGCGCTGCGGCGGCAGCGGCGTCACCTGCTGCGCGAGGTCGATCAGCTCGTCCGTCGTGTCGCCCATCGCCGAGACGACGACCACCACGTCGTCGCCCGCGCGCTTGGCCTCCGCGATCCGCTTCGCGACGCGCTTGATGCTGTCGGCGTCGGCGACCGAGGAACCGCCGTACTTCTGCACGATGAGGGCCACGGGAGGGAGCTTCCTGCTGCGGGGTCGCGGGCGCCGGGCGGCGACCGCCGGGGTCGGCGGAAGTCTAGGCCTCGGCGCAGCACGCACCCGCGGTCCGCCCGCATCGCGGGACCGTCAGAGCAGCTCGGCCCCGAGCCGCACGATCAGCACCGCGACGACCACCAGGAACACCACCCGGACGAACCCGCTGCCCCGCGCGACGGCGGTGCGCGCGCCCAGGTAGGAGCCCAGGACGTTCGCGACCCCGACCATCAGCCCGAGCCGCCACAGCGGCGCCCCCTGCGCGGCGAACACGATGAGCGCGCCGAGGTTGGTCGCCGCGTTGACGATCTTCGCCTGCGCCGACGCCTCGAGGAACGCGTAGCCGAGCACCCCGACCAGCGCGATGACCAGGAACGACCCCGTACCCGGGCCCAGGAGGCCGTCGTAGAACCCGATGCCGGCGCCCAGCGCGAGCGCCACCAGCAGGTGGGTCCGCCCCTGCCAGCGCAGCGCGGTGGCCCGGCCGACCTGCGGCCGCGCGACGGTGTAGACCGCGACGGCCACCAGCGCGACGAGGATCACCGGGACGAACACGTCCTCGGGCAGCAGCGAGGCCAGCGCCGCTCCCCCGCCGGCCCCGACCAGCGCCGCGAGCGCCATCGGCCCCGCGGTCCCCAGGCCGGGTTGGACGCGCCGGTAGTACGTCGCCGCGCTGACGGAGGTGCCCATGATCCCGGCGAGCTTGTTGGTCGCGAGCGCCTGCACCGGGCTGATGCCCGGCACCAGCAGCAGGGCCGGCAGCTGCACCAGGCCGCCGCCGCCCACGACGGCGTCGACCCACCCCGCGGCGAACCCGGCCAGCACCAGGAGCACCACGGTGCCGACCGTGAGCTCGAGGCCCGAGACCGTCACGCGGCGGTGCGGGGGGTGGTGCCGGGCGCCCGGTGCGCGGCGACCACCGCCGCGCCCGCGTGCCGGAGGGTCGCCGCGACGGCGGCCGCGCGCTCGGAGCCCCCGACGTACCCGGCGACCATCGCGCCGTCCCGCAGCACGACCAGCTCCTCGGCGGCGCCGACCGGGTCGTCCAGCCCGAGGTCCGCGAGGAGGTCGGCTGCGGCCGCGACCATCCACCGCCGGTGCTCCGCGACGACCGCGCGGACCGGGTGGTCGGGGTCGGCGTACTCGGCCGCGGCGTTGATGAACGGGCAGCCGCGGAACCCCGGCCGGCACGACTCCGCGCCCAGGCCCTCGGCGTACCCGCGGAGCACGGCCTCGGCGTCCTCGGGGTGCGCGGCGCGGACCGCGTCCAGGGCGGCGCGCTCCGCCGCGGCGACCGCGCTCAGCCAGGCCACCACCAGGGCGTCCTTGGTCGGGAAGTGCCGGTAGAACGTCACCTTGCTGACCTCGGCCGCCGCGATGACCCGGTCCGCGCTCACCGCGCGGATCCCGTCGGCGTAGAACAGCCGGGCGGCGGCGTCGAGGACGCGGGCGGCGACCGGCGAGGCGGGCCGGGCGTCGGCGGGCGCGGGTGCGGTCGCGGGGGGCGTCACGGGGTCCTCCTCCTCGGGGTCGGCGCGGCGGCGGGCGGGCCGGGGCGCTCGCCGGTGAGCCAGTCTGGCACGCGCGGCCGATCTGTGGCATACATAGACGTACTAGTTCGTCTACCTAGAGGTTGTCCCCATGAGCGCGCTCTACACCGCCACCGCCACCTCGACCGGCGAGGGCCGCGCGGGAGGCCAGGTCACCAGCGACGACGGCGTCCTCGACCTGACGCTCGCCGTCCCGGCGCCCATGGGCGGCCCCGGGGGCGGCACCAACCCCGAGCAGCTGTTCGCCGCCGGCTGGGCCGCGTGCTTCCACTCCGCGCTCAAGGGCGTCGCGTCGGCCGCCAAGACGCCGATCCGCGACTCCGCGGTGGTCGCCGACATCGGCATCCTCCCCAACGGCACCGGCGGCTACACCCTGAGCGCCGCGCTGCACGTCGAGATCGGCGGCGTCGACCAGGCCACGGCGGAGAAGCTCGTCGAGCAGGCCCACCAGGTGTGCCCGTACTCGAACGCCACCCGCGGCAACATCGACGTCCAGCTCGACACCACCGTCGCCTGACCCCGCGGCGGAAGCGGGCGGCGCGCCGCGCCATCGCACCCCGCGCACCCGGCGTACCCCGCACCCCGCCCCGAGGACCCCGGCCCGCGCACCGCGCCACCGCGCACTGCGAGCAAGCACGCGACACGTCGCGGGGGGGCCCCCCCCGGGGGGGGGGGGGGGGGGCCCCCCCCCCCCCCCGCGCCCCCCCCCCGCCCCGTGTCCGCTACCCCCTCGGCGCGCGAACCGCGGGCCTACGCTGGCCCCGGGCGGTCACGGGCGGGCGCCGGTCCGGCGCGTCGCGCACCGCGGGGGGTGCAGCGGGGTGGGAGCACGATGAGCGGCGGCGGCCGGGACGAGGCCCTGATCGCGGTGCGCCGCTGGCTGGCGGCCGGGCGCGACGTGGTGCTGCGCGGCGAGCGGGGGATCGGGAAGTCCGCGACGCTCGAGGCCCTGCGCGCCGATCTGTCGGACCGCCGGCTGCCCGGCGTGCTGCTGCGGGCGAGCGGGCCGGCGCCGTTCGCGGCGGTGCTGGACCACCCCTCGGCGCCGCCGCGCGTCCCGGACGAGACCGGCCTGACCGCCTGGCTGGCGGACGAGCTCACGGCCCCGCGCAGCGTCCTGCTCGTCGACGACGTGGACCGGCTCGACCCCGGCAGCCTGCGCGTCGTGCAGCGCGCCCTGGTGCGCACCGGCTGCCGGCTCGTCGCCGCGACCACGGCCGACCTGCTGCGCACCGCGCCCGGCGGACCGCGCGAGCTGCTCGTCGCCCGTGCGCCGGCCGAGGTCCGCGTCCCGCCGCTCGGCCTCGCGGCGCTGAGCGCGCTCGTGGCGACCGTGCTCGGCGGCCAGGCCGACGCCGCGCTCACCAGCGCCCTCCTCGCGCAGTCCGGCGGGAACCCCGGCGCCGCGGTCGCCCTGCTGTCGGCGGCGCGCGCCACCGGCGCGCTGCGCCGCGAGGCGGGCCGGCACGTCGACGACGGGCGGCTGCTGGAGGTGCCGGCGGACGCCGTCGCGGCGCTGTTCCTCGCCACCCTGGACGGTGCCCGGGTGGACGCGCTCGAGCGCCTCGCCGTCGTCGGTCCCGTCGCGCCCGGGGCAGCGGCGCAGCTGGTCGAACCCGCCCTGCTGGACGACCTGGCGGACCAGGGCCGGGTGGTCGAGAACGAGGCGGGCGGGGCCGACGCCCTGCTCGTCGTCGCACCGCCGGCACTGGCCCGGGCACTTCGGGACCGGGTCGCCCCGCCGCACCGCCGTCGGCTGCTGGCCGCGGCGCGCGCCGCGGTCGGTGACGTCGTCGCCGTCGTCGACCCCCCGCGGCCGGACCTCACCTCCCTGCTCGCCCGGGACGCCGCCGGCAGCGCCGACGTCCTGCGGTGGAGCACGCAGGTCACCGGCGTCGTGCACGAGCGCGCGGCCGCGGCCGAGGCGTCCGCGCACGCCGCGTGGTCGGCCGACCCGCGGCTGGGCACCGCCACCGCGTACCTGGCGCAGCTCATGCGGCGACCCGCGCGCGACCAGATCGCCGCCGTGTTCCGCGACACGACCCGGGGCCCGGAGGACACCGACGACGACGCGCTGACGTACCGGTACTACCGCAGCAGGTGGGAGTCCTGGCGCGGGGACGACGCCCCGGAGGGCCGCGGCGACGACGCCGGCACCGGGGGTCCTCCGCCGGGTTCCGAGACCGACGGCTCCGGCCGGCTCGACGCCCTCGAGGACCTCAAGCAGCGGCTGGTCACGGAGATCCGGGACGGGCGGTCACCCGAGGACGTCGCCGCCGCCGACCCTCCGCGCGTCACCGCGACCGCCTTCCGCGGCGCCCCCGGCCCGCTGACCGCGGCCGCCCTGCTGGAGGCCGGACGACCCGACCTCGCCCTGGCCGTCCTCGACCGCGCCGACGACGCCGACCGCGGGCCGGCCCCCGACGCCGACGAGGTCCGGCACTACCGGATCGCCCTCCGGGGCGAGTGCCTCACCCTCCTCGGCCGGCTCGACGAGGCCGAGCGGCACGAGCGTCTCCTGCTCAGCGCCGCCTACGACGCGTACGACGCCTTCGGCATCCGGGTGCACGCCACCGTGCTCGCCGAGGTCCTCTGCTTCACCGGCGAGATCGAGGCCGCCTGGCGGGTGCTCAGCACCGCCCTGCGGCTCGGCCCCGCCGGCCCGATCGAGACGACCTACTACCGCCGCGGCCTGGCCCTCGGGGCCGTGCTGCAGGTGGGCGCGGGGAACGTCGACCTGGCACGCGCGCTCCTCCGCGAGCTGGAGAAGACGCCGCGGCTGTACCGGCCCCTGATCCGGTCGCTCCGCGTGGTCGGCGCGATCGCGGTCGCCGTGGCCGAGGGCGACCGGACGACCGGCGCCGAGATCGCCTGGCGCGCAGGCTCGTCCTACGCGGAGGCGGGGCTCCGACAGCCGGCGCTCGTGACGTGGGCGTTCGCTCCCCCGCCGCTCACCGCCGAGCGCGCCGCGGCCGTCCGCGCGACCCGACGCGGCGTCGTGCTCCCGCTCCTGGACCCGTACCTCGACCTGCAGCTCGCGCTCGCCGACCGGGACACGGCGGCCGTCGCGGCGGCGCTCCCTCGCGTGCATCCGCGCGTCACCAGCACGTTGACCGCCGCGGCCCGCGAGCTGCTCGGCCTGGACGACGGCACGGCCGCGGACCACCGCGCGCGACCGGTCAGCGCGGAGCCGCTGTCCGACCGGGAGCGCGAGGTCGCGGCACTGGGGAGGGACGGGCTCAGCAACCGGCAGATCGCCGAGAAGCTGCACCTGAGCGTCCGCACCGTCGAGAACCACATGAGCCGGGCGCTGCGGAAGCTCGGCTACCGGGCCCGGGGCGACCTCCGCCGGTGGACGGTGGCCTGACGCCCGAGCACCGCGCCGCCGCCGTGCGCGTCAGGGCTGCAGCGCGTCGTACTCCGCCTCGGCCGCCACGTCGTCGTCGACGTCGAGGCGCAGGTGCGCCAGCAGGGTCTGCAGCGTGCGCAGCACGCTCGCCGCGCGCTCGCCCCAGGTCGACAGGTAGGAGAACTGCCACCACCACAGCGCCTCGAGGACGTGGCCGCGCTCGTGGTGCCGCAGCCCCTGCAGCAGCGCGCCCGCGACCGCCACCAGGTCCCCCGACAGCGTGGACGTGGTGACCTCGCCGCCCAGGACGGGGTCCACCACCTCGGCGTAGTCGTCCACGCCGTCGAGCACCTCCGCCAGCGCGGTGCGCAGCGGCTCGACGTCCGGGTCCGGGCCGACGTCCGGCTCGAACCGGTCCGTGGGCACGACGTCGACGATCGCCCCGAGCCGCGCACCGACCGCCAGCACGTCCGAGACGGCGAGCAGCAGCAGCGGGATCGCGGCGTCCGGGTTGCTCCCCGACGCCACCTCCGTGACCGTCGTGAGGAACGCGCGGCACTCCCGCGCCGTCGAGTCCGCGACGGCGCGCAGGTCGGCGGCCTCCGGGTCGAGCGCCAGGTCGTCCACCTGGGCCGAGTCGGTCGCCACGCGCAGGTCGTCCTCGGGTGCGGTCACGGGGGCCATGCTGCCCCTCCGGATCGCGACACGCCCGCCGGCGGGCTCGACACGCGGGACGGCGAGGACCGTCGGGACGAATCGGACGGCGCGCGGGCGCCGGCCGAGCGGGCTCGTCGGCACCCCCCCACCGGGCAGGGGCTCCGGCGTCAGGCGCTGATGCGGCGCCGGCCCTCGAACGCCCGACCGAGCGTCACCTCGTCCGCGTACTCCAGGTCGCCGCCGACCGGCAGGCCCGACGCGAGCCGGCTGATCGTCAAGCCCATCGGCACGAGGAGGCGGGCGAGGTAGGTGGCGGTGGCCTCGCCCTCGACGTTCGGGTCCGTCGCCAGGATCACCTCGGTGACGGTGCCGTCGGCCAGCCGGGTCATGAGGTCCTTGATGCGCAGGTCGTCCGGCCCGACGCCCGCGATCGGGTTGATGGCGCCGCCGAGCACGTGGTACCTGCCGCGGAACTCGCGGGTGCGCTCGATCGCGACGACGTCCTTCGGCTCCTCGACCACGCACAGCACCGCGGGCGACCGACGCGGGTCGCGGCAGATGCGGCAGAGGTCCTCCTCGGCCACGTTGCCGCACTGCACGCAGAACCGGACCTTGGCCTTCACCTCGGTCAGCGCGTCCACCAGGCGGCGCACGTCCGTGGGGTCCGCCGCGAGGATGTGGAACGCGATCCGCTGCGCGCTCTTGGGACCGACGCCGGGCAGCCGCCCCAGCTCGTCGATCAGGTCCTGGACCGCGCCCTCGTACACGCCGCACAGCCTACGTCCCGCCGCCGACAACCCGCGTGCCCGCGCATCCGGGTCGGAGAACCGGGGCGGGCGGCAGGTCGCACGAGGCGGGCGAGCCAGGCGGACGGGTCAGGCGGGCAGGCCGGGCAGGCGGGCAGGGCGGGCAGGCGGGCGGGCCGCACGAGGCGGGCGAGCCAGGCGGACGGGTCAGGCGGGCAGGGCGGGCGGGCGGGCAGGGCGGGCGGGCAGGGCGGGCGGGCAGGGCAGGCCGGGCAGGCGGGCAGGGCGGGCCACGACCCGGAGGTCCGAACCCCCTGAGTCAGAACGGGGGTGGTGCGTCGTAGGGGTCGGCCGTGGCGTCGTGGGTCTGCCCGGTACCGGGTCGGGTGAGGTACCGGTGGCCGGTGGGGGTGATCCACTCGAAGAGCCCGGGGCTGATCTGCCGCAGCCGGAACCCGCCGTCGGTCTTGAGGCGGTGGTGCCGGTGACACACCGGGCCCAGGTTGTCCGCATCGGTGCGACCCAGGGGCGCGTCGGGGTCGCCACCCGGTCGGGGGTGGAACTCCTGGGTGTGGTCGAGCTCGCAGCCGCACGCCGGGACCCTGCACCCGGGTGCGGCGCAGGTCTTGTCCCGGACGCGGATGAGCTCGGCCAGGGCGGCGGGTGGTCGGTACCGTTCGCGGCCGACGTCCAGGACCCGGGCGGTGAGCGGGTCGGTGACGACTCGCTGCCAGACCCCGCCGATCGCCAGCGCCCGGGCCTGGACGGCATCGATGGGCCCGTGGCCGTCGAGGTGGGCGGGCTGGTCGTCCAGGCCGAGCAGGGTCGCGGCGGGGATGGCGATCCGGACCTCGGCACCCGGACGGCCCGAGCAGCGAGTGCAGCCGTGACGCGCGGGCACGGACGCGGTCCTCACGCCGGCGTCGGTCTCGACCTGGGTGGCGGACTCGACCTTCGCATCGAGGTCGACGTCGGTGTCGGTGGCGATCCCCGGCGGCGCGCATGCCACACCCGGCGGAGGGGCAGGGTGCTGTACGCCTCGCGCTGCGTCGGTGGCGGTGGCGGTGTCGTCGAGCGGAGTGAGGGTGGCGATCGGGATCGGCTCGACCGCGCGGGTGAGCACCACCCCGTCCCGGTCGGTGGAGGTCGCACCGTTCCACGACCGCTTCGGCTCCGGCGGCACCGCCAGCCCAGGGGACAGGTGGACCTCGAACGCCGGACCATCCGACGCGGGGACGTCGCCCACCACCAGGTCCCGCAGGCCGTCGGCGCGCAGCTGGTCGAGGGTGCGGTCGTCGCCGAGTGCCTTGGCGGTCTTCGCGGCGTGCGTGAGGACCCCGTCGACGCGGAGCGCGTCCGCCGCGTCCAGGACCAGCCACATCGAGGCCATCCCGTCCGGCTGCGGACGCGGGTGGGACACCCTCCTCGTGCACCGGGCGCGCTCCCGGCGGGCGGCGGCGCCCTCGGGGTCGACCAGCCGGATCTCCCGCGCCACCCGCTGCCGGAGCTCGGCAACGGAGCACTGGTGCGCGTCGGGCAGCACCGCGTCCTCGACCGCGTGCGCGACCTGGAACGACAGGTCCGCCAACCCCGCGGTCAGGACCTGAGCCTTCGCGGGGTCGAGGTGCCCAACCTCCAACGCCTCGCGGGTCGCCCCGAGCATCCCGTCCAGCACCAGCGCCCGGTGCACGGTCTTCGTCGCCGTCACCAGCGGCCAGCCCAGGCGCATGGCGAGCTCGTCGCCGGCGACGCAGGCCTGGGTCGGCGGGGCGCCCGCGAGTGGGGACCACTCCGGGCTCATCTCCTCCCGGGAGGCGAGCTCGGCGATCAGGCCGAGGGTCCGGGCGTGCTGGTAGGACTCGATCCGGGTCTGCGCGGCGATCACCTCGACCAGCACCCCTGAGGGCAGCACGTCCGGGTCCAGGCCCCGCAACCACGCATCCAGCACCGGCCCCGGCTCGCAGGACCGGATCGCCTCGACCTGCCGCTGCTCACCCGTGCGCGGCGCCCCACCCGCCGCCACGACCGGGTCCGGGCCGAAGTCCGTCAGGCAGGTCCCGTCGGGCCCGTAGACCGGCAGCACCCCGGCGGCGACCGGGTCGCCGTCGGGGTGTCCCTGCAGGTCAGATGCCATGGAACGACACTACCGACGGCCACCGACACGACCCCGGCGGCCGACACCCGCCCTGGGGACGACGCACGACCACCGCACCTGTGGACGACTCGGCGTTCCCCTCGAACGGCTCGCCGGCCGAGGGTCAGTAGCCCTCGTCGACCGGCTCGTCGATGACCGTCGCACCCAGCGCCTGGGCGAGGAGCGGGATGCCGGACAGGCTGCTGGAGCCGATGTCGGGGTCGTCCATGGACGGCTCGTCGTCGGCCCAGGTCACTCGGGGCGCGGTCGCGACAGCGCCTCCGCCGGCTGCGGCCGCCCGGGCGGCGGCGCGGACCCGGTCCGCGCCGCTCGTGGGCGCCGACGACGGCGTGACGGCCGCAGCCGGGCGCGCGGAGGACTCCGCCGCGTACGGGTCGGGGCCCGGGTCGGGGGGAAGCGGGACGTCGCGCGCCCAGTCGTCGTCCGGGGGCTCCGGAGCACCTGGGTCGTCGGGGTGCGGGTCCCACGGCGGCGGCGCGCCCGGGTCGGTGGCCGCGGGGCGGGCCGCGGGACGGCCGGTCCCGGCTCCGCGCGCGGTGGCGCGCTCCTCCCGGGTGGCACCGCCGCTCGACCCGGCATGGTCGCCCGCGCCTCGAGCAGACGCCGCCGACTTCGGGTCGGCGCCGGCCTCATCCGCTGCTCCCGCCCGGCTCTCGGCACCGGCGCGCCCGCGAGCGGCGGACGGGACACCCAGGACGGCGTCTCGACCGTCCGGGCCACCGTCACGGCGCGGCCGCTCGCCACCGTCCGTACGCGGTTCGGCGGGGGTCTCGCGGTCGTCGCCGCCCTCGGGTCGCACGTCGACGCGGGCGGTCGTGGTGCCGGACGAGGCGCGGGTGCCGCCGAGCGGGGCCACGACCGGCCACCCGTCGTCGGACACCGCGACGACCGGCACCCGCTCACGCGCCACGCCGACAGGGGCGACCGCCGGGCCACCGGGCGCCGCAGACCCGTCGGGTACCGGCGCCTGCTGCTCCCGCTGGTCGACGGGGAGGTCGGCCTGCCCCGCGCCCGCACCGGGCCGGTCGGCCTGACCCGCGACCGCACGGGCGCGGTCGGCCTGACCCACCTCCGCGCCGGGGCGGTCGGCCTGCACCGTGCCGGCGTCGGAGCCGTCGCCGGACGCGCCGTCTGTCTCGGCCCCGGACCGACCACCGGCCGCGGGCGTCACGGTGGCGGAGGACCAGGGATCCGCCGCGTCGGGGTCGTCGTCCGCGGGCGTGTCGACGCCGGACGGAGCCGGCGCAGCGGTGTCGTGCGGCGCCCGCGCCGCCTCCACCGGGCTGGGTACGGGAGCGGGGACGGGCGCCGGTCGAGCGGCGTCCCAGGACGCCGCGGCCTCGGCCGCCGACGGCGCGCCGCCTCCCCGACCCGCGGGCGAGGGCGTCGCGGGACCGGGCCGTCCCGCGGCCGGGGCGCCGTCGCCGGACAGCACCGGCTCGACCTTGACCGTGAACCCGAGCGTCTCGCGCACGGCCTGCTGGACCAGGTCGGCGTGCGGGCCGGACCGGAACGCCGACGCGAGCCCGGGGGCGCCGAAGCCGAGCTTGAGGGTCGTGGCGTCGAGCTCGACGACCTGCGCGTTCTGGCTGATCAGCACCCAGGTGGTCTTCTTGAGCCGGGCCAGGGTGTCCAGGACCTCGGGCCAGCGGCGGCGGAGCATCTCGGTGTCGCCGCCCCCGGGGGCACCGGCGGGGCGCTCCGGCGGGGCCACCGGCTCGGCGGTCGGGACGTCGTGCGGGACCGGCGCGCGCTCGGCCGTGGGGGCGACGGCGGGGACGGGTCGGTCGGACCCGTCGGCCGACGCGGGACCGTCCGCCGGACGCCGCTCGTCGGCCGGCGCCGGACCCTCCGCCGGGCGTCGCTCGTCGGCCGGCACCGGAACGGCGGGTCGCCGCTCGTCCGCCGGGGCGTCGCCGTCCCCGGCCGGGCCGTCGACGGCACCCGCCTCGGCACCGGGAGCCGCCGGGGTCGACTCCGCGGCGTCGTCGACCGTGCCGGCTCCGTGCGCCGCGTCCGGGGTCACCGGTGCCCCGTCGTCGTCGGCGACACCCTGCGGCGTCGACGCGGCGGCCGACGCCTCGGGCAGCGGGGCCGGCGGCGGCGTCACGACGGCCACCCGCTCGACGGGCGCGGCAGGCGCGAACGCGGGGGCGGCAGCGGCGGCGGCCGGCGCGGCGGGCGCCGTCGGCGCACCCCCGGGGCCCGACGCGACGCGCACGCCCTCGCGCTCCAGCCGGTCGACCCGCGCCCCCAGGCCCGAGGCGGAGTCGTCGAGCGCGGGCAGGAGCAGGCGCGCCATGAGCAGCTCGAGGTGCAGCCGGGGCGAGGTGGCGCCCGTCATCTCGGACAGCGCGGCGTTCACGAGGTCGGCCGACCGGGACAGCTCGGCCGCACCGAGGTGCGCGGCCTGCTGCTGCATCCGCGCCATCTGGTCGCCGGGCACGTCGCGCAGCACCGCCGCCGCGGCGTCGCCGGAGGCGGCCAGCACGATGAGGTCGCGCAGCCGCTCGAGCAGGTCCTCCACGAACCGTCGCGGCTCGTGGCCGGTCGAGATCACGCGCTCGACCACCCGGAACGCGCTCGCGCCGTCCCGGGCGGCGACCGCCGCCACCAGGTCGTCCAGCAGCGACGCGTGGGTGTAGCCGAGCAGGGCGACGGCGTCCTCGTAGACCAGCCCGTCCGGGCCGGAGCCGGCGATGAGCTGGTCGAGCACGGAGAGCGAGTCGCGGACCGAGCCGCCGCCGGCGCGCACCACGAGCGGCAGCACGCCGGAGCCGACGGTCACGCCCTCGGTGGTGCACAGCTGGTCCAGGTAGCCGACCATGACGTCCGGCGGCACGAGCCGGAACGGGTAGTGGTGCGTGCGGGACCGGATGGTGCCGATGACCTTGTCGGGCTCCGTCGTCGCGAAGATGAACTTCACGTGCTCCGGCGGCTCCTCGACGATCTTGAGCAGCGCGTTGAAGCCCTGCGGCGACACCATGTGCGCCTCGTCGAGGATGAACACCTTGTACCGGTCGCGGGCGGGGGCGAACGTGGCGCGCTCCCGCAGGTCGCGCGCGTCGTCGACGCCGCCGTGGCTGGCTGCGTCGATCTCCACGACGTCGAGGCTGCCGGGGCCGCCGCGGGCCAGCTCGACGCAGGACTCGCACACGCCGCACGGGGTGTCGGTCGGGCCCTGCGCGCAGTTGAGGCAGCGGGCGAGGATGCGGGCGGACGTCGTCTTGCCGCAGCCGCGCGGGCCGGAGAACAGGTACGCGTGGTTGGTCTGCCCCGAGCGCAGCGCCTGCCGGAGCGGCGCGGTGACGTGGTCCTGGCCGACGACCTCCGCGAAGGTCTCGGGCCGGTAGCGGCGGTACAGGGCTGTCGTCACCCCAGAACTCTAGAGGGGACGGCCGACATCCCGGGACCCCTCCGGGAGGAGCTGGGGACCGAGCCCGGCGAGCGGTCGCGACGCACGGAGACCCGGCCACGCCGCGGCCGCCACGGCCCCTGACGCGTCACGTACGCGTCACCGCGTCCCACATCTCGGACGCACTGTTCCATCAAGCGAGACGCACGGCTAGGTTCGCCGTCATCGCGGGCCAGGTCGGCCCGCCCGACGCCCGAGGAGGAGGCAGCCCGATGCGCCAGCACGCCACGACCACCTGCCGCCCCTCGATGTGCGCCGCCGCGCGGGCCCTCGCCTGTCGCTGTACCGCCGCGGCCTGACCGCGAGCGGTGCCGGCGGCCGACCGAGCCGCCACCCGGGCCACGGCCCGGCCCGGGGCCCACGCCGTCCCGGCGCACCGCACCCGCGCAGCGCCGCCCTGCGCCGCTCCCCCGGCTCCTCCCCCGCGAGGCAGCCGACCCGTAGCCGCGCACCCCGCACCACCCCCGACCCCGCAGCACCCCCGACCCGGCACGTCCCCTGCCGGGCCCACCCGAGAGGCACACCCCCATGAAGCGCAGACTGACCGCCTGGATCGCCGCGATCGCCGCCACCGCGTCGCTCGCCGCCTGCGCGTCCGGCGGCGGCGAGAGCTCGGCCGGTGCCACCGCGACCGCCGACGCGGACAACCGCGTCACGGTCCGCGTCGGCGTCACCGACAAGGCCCAGGAGTACTGGACGACGTTCACCGACCTGGCCGCGGACGAGGGCATCGACGTCGAGCTGGTGAACTTCACCGACTACACGCAGCCCAACCCGATCCTCAGCTCGGGCGACCTGGAGCTCAACCAGTTCCAGCACCTGCTGTACCTGGCGAACTACAACGTGAACTCCGACGACGACCTGCAGCCGATCGGCTCGACGGCGATCTACCAGCTCGGCCTCTACACGACCAAGGGCTACGCCTCCCCGGAGGACGTCCCGGAGGGCGCCGAGATCGCCATCCCGAACGACGTGGTGAACCAGGCGCGCGCGCTGCTGGTCCTGCAGTCGGCCGGCCTGATCTCGCTGGTCGACGGCGGCAACGCGTTCTCGACGCCCGCCGAGGTCGACGAGGCCGCGTCGAAGGTGAAGGTCGTCCCGGTCGACGCCAACCAGACGGCGGTGCAGCTGCAGAGCCTGGACGGCGCGATCATCAACAACAACTTCGCGACGGACGCGGGCATCGACCCGACCACCGCGATCTACTCCGACCTCGAGGACACCGACACCGCGCGGCCGTACCTCAACCTCTGGGTCGCCCGGGCCGAGGACGCCGACAACCCGGTCTTCCAGCAGCTCATCGAGATCTACCACTCGCCCGAGGTCACCGACCAGCTGGTGGAGGAGAACGGCGGCACCGCCGTGGTCGAGGACGTGCCGGCCGACGAGCTGCAGTCCGACCTGGCCGACCTCGAGGACCTGGTCCGCGAGAACGCCTGAGCACCCGGTGGACGGCGCCGGCCCCGCGACGGGGTCGGCGCCGTCGGCGCGTCGGTGGGCGCCGGGGGGGCGCCGCAACCCCGTTCGGTGGCGGGACCGCGGCCCCGGTGGCACCGTGATCGCGCGGCACCCGGGGTGCCGTGAGACCCGCGGACGCGGCGCTCCCGGCGGGTGCTAGGGTCGCCCGCGTCCGCCCCCACCCAGGGACAGGAGTCGAGCACGTGAGCACCCACGCCGCTTCCGAGCGCCGCGCGCAGCCGATGCGTGTCATGGCCGGGGCGTCCTGCGGGCTCATGTGCTGTCGCCAGCGAATGTGCTGACGCTGCACCCTCGCAGCACGGCCCTCCCGCGGCGGACGTCCCGCCCGGCCCGACGCTCCTGAGCGAGCCGACCGGCCCGACGGGACACCTCCTCCCGGCCCCGATCCCCGACGGCCCGCCGTCCGGCCCGGGGCCCCGCCGGTCGGCCGAGACCCCGGCGCCGCGGCCTGGCCGCACGCCACCGCCCCGCGGGCCCGGCCACCGGCCCGCACGGGGCTCGCCCCGAGCCGAGCCCCACGCTCAGATCCACCGGAAGGCAGCACCACCATGAAGCGCAGACTGACCGCCGCCCTCGCCGCCCTCGCCGTGGGTGCCCTGGCCGCCTGCTCCGGCGGCGAGCCCGCGGCCGCTCCGACCACGGCCGACCCGGACAACCCGGTGACCGTGCGCGTCGGCGTGACCGACAAGTCGAAGGCCTACTGGACGACCTTCACGGACCTCGCGGCCGAGGAGGGCATCGACGTCGAGCTGGTGAACTTCACCGACTACCAGCAGCCGAACACCGTGCTCAGCGAGGGCCAGCTGGAGCTCAACCAGTTCCAGCACCTGCTGTTCCTGGCCAACTACAACGTCAGCGCGGACGACGACCTCGCGCCCATCGGCGCGACCGTCATCTACCAGCTCGGCCTGTACACGACCCAGGGCTACGCCTCCCCGGACGAGATCCCGGACGGCGGCGAGGTCGCCATCCCGAACGACCCGACCAACCAGGCGCGCGCGCTGCTCGTGCTGCAGTCGGCCGGGCTCATCTCGCTGAAGGACGGCGGCAACGCGCTGTCGACCCCCGCCGAGATCGACCAGGCGGCGTCCCGCGTGAAGGTCGTCCCCGTCGACGCCAACCAGACCGCGATCCAGCTGCAGGACCTGGACGCCGCGGTCGTCAACAACAACTTCGCCGCCGACGCGGGCATCGACCCGACCACGGCGATCTACTCCGACCTCGAGGACACGGACACGGCCCGCCCGTACGTCAACATCTGGGTGGCGCGGGCCGAGGACGCCGACAACCCGGTGTACGCGGACCTGATCGAGATCTACCACCGCGACGAGGTCATCGGCCAGCTCCTGGAGGAGAACCAGGGCACCGCGGTCGAGCAGGACCTCAGCCCCGAGGAGCTGCAGGCCAGCCTCACGGAGCTCGAGGACCAGGTCCGCGCCGCGGGCTGACGCACACGGTGCGCCGGGCGGCCCACGGGTCGCCCGGCGCACGACCGCCCGCCGGCGCGACGCCGGCACCCGCCACCCGCACCCCGCGGGCGACCCCCACCCAGGACGGTGACCCGATGACCGCGATGGTCTCCCTGCGTGACGTGACGAAGGTGTTCGACGGGTCCTCAGGTCCCGTGCGCGCCGTCGACGGCGTCACGCTCGACATCGAGCGCGGCGACGTGTTCGGCGTGATCGGCTACTCCGGTGCCGGCAAGAGCACGCTGGTCCGGCTGATCAACGCGCTCGAGGCGCCGACCTCGGGGCAGGTGGTGGTCGACGGCACCGAGCTCACCGGGCTCAAGGAGCGCGGCCTGCGCCCCGCGCGCGCCGGGATCGGCTTCATCTTCCAGCAGTTCAACCTGCTGAAGTCGCGCACGGTCGCCGCGAACGTGGCGTACCCGCTGCGGGTCGCGAAGTGGCCCAAGGCCAAGCGCGAGGCCCGCGTCAAGGAGCTGCTCGAGTTCGTCGGGCTGTCCGACAAGGCCAAGCAGTACCCCGACCAGCTGTCCGGCGGGCAGAAGCAGCGCGTCGGCATCGCCCGCGCGCTGGCGACGTCGCCGGCCCTGCTGCTCGCGGACGAGGCCACCAGCGCCCTCGACCCCGAGACGACCAAGGACGTGCTCGACCTGCTCCGCCGGGTCAACCGCGAGCTCGGCGTGACGATCGTCGTCATCACGCACGAGATGTCGGTCGTCTCCTACCTGTGCAACAAGGTCGCCGTCATGGAGCACGGCAAGGTGGTCGAGGAGGGCGACGTCTACCGCGTGTTCGCGGAGCCGACGCAGCCGATCACGCGCCGGTTCATCGGCGCCGCGCTGCACGACCGCCCGCGGCCCGACGTCGTCGCCCGGCTGCGCGAGCGGCACGCGGGCCGGATCGTCACGATCGCCATCCGGGAGAGCGAGGCGACCGCCGGCATCATCGTCACCGAGCGGCTGCGCGCCCACGGGATCGACGGGCACGTGGTGTTCGGCGGCATCACCGAGGTGAACTCCCGCCCGCTCGGCTCGCTCACCTTCGCGCTGGAGGGCCCGGACGCCGCGATCGACGCGTTCCTCGCCGACCTGCGCGCGCACACCGAGGTCATCGAGCACGCCCCCGACGGCGACCATGCCGGCCCCGCGAGCAAGGAGGTGGGCGCGTGAACTCCAACGGCGTCTCCCTGTGGCCCGAGCTCTGGCAGGCGCTCGGCGAGACCCTGCAGATGGCGATCGCCGCCCTGGCGATCGGCGGGCTCGCCGGCCTCGTGCTCGGCATCGCGCTCTACGTGACCCGCGCGGGCAACATCCTGGCCAACCGGCCGGTGTTCGTCGTGCTCAACGTGCTGGTCAACATCGTCCGGCCGATCCCGTTCATCATCTTCATCACCGCGGTCCGGCCGCTGACGCAGGCGCTCACCGGGGCGTCCTACGGCGTCGAGGCCGCGATCCCGGCGCTGGCGATCATGGCGACGTTCGCGACCTCCCGCATCGTCGAGCAGAACCTCGTCGCGCTCGACCCGGGCGTCGTCGAGGCGGCGCGCGCCATGGGCGCCGGGCCGCTGCGGATCATCGCGACCGTGATCGTCCCCGAGACGCTCGGCCCGCTCATCCTGGGCTTCACGTTCCTGTTCGTCGGCATCGTCGACATGACGGCGGTCGCGGGCGCGATCGGCGCCGGCGGCCTCGGCGACTTCGCGATCGTCTACGGGTACCAGCGGTTCAACGACGTGGTCACGTGGACCGCCGTCGCGGTGATCGTGGTGATGGTCCAGCTGGCCCAGTTCCTGGGCAACTTCCTGGCGCGCAAGGTCCTGCGCCGCTGACGCGCGTCGCACCCCGGTCCGCGAGGTCGAGGGTTTCCGGCGAGGTCGAGGGTTTCCGCCCGGCGATCTCGGGGAAACCCTCGACCTCGTCGGGTTCTAGAGCTTCTTGCCCGGGTTGAGGATGTTCCGAGGGTCCAGGACCTGCTTGATGCCGCGCTGGAGCGCCAGGACCCGGTCGCCCAGCTCGCCCGGCAGGGCGTCCCGCTTCTCGGTGCCGATGCCGTGCTCGCCCGTGACCGTGCCGCCGAGCTCGACCGCCAGGCCGAGGATCCGCGCGTGCGCCTCCGCGGCCGCGGCGACCTGCGCCGGGTCGGCCGGGTCGAACGCGATGACCGGGTGCAGGTTGCCGTCACCGACGTGCCCACCGGTGCCGATCGGCAGCCCGACCTGCGCGGAGATGTCGCCCAGCCGCTCCAGGAGCTCGGGCAGCCGGGTGCGCGGCACCGCGACGTCCTCGTTGATGCTGCCGCCGCGCACGGCCCGCATCGCCGGGTTGAACGCCCGCCGGGCGCGCAGCAGCGCGTGCAGCCGCTGCTCGTCGTGCGCGACGTCCACCGTCAGGGCGCCGTGCTCCCGGGCGATCGCCTCGTAGGCCGCGACGTCCTCGACGCCGCCGACCGCCTCGTCGGTGATCGCCAGCAGCATCGCCTCGGCGCCCGCGGGCAGCCCCGCCCCCGGGTCGTACGCGACGAGCGACGCCAGCACGACGCCGTCGAGCAGCTCCAGCGTCGACGGGCGGTGCGGGCTCGCGATGATCGCGTTCGCCGCCTCCAACGCGTCGGCCACGGTGCCGAACGTCGCGGACACGCCGCGGTCCGGGCCGGGCGCCGGCAGCAGCCCGAGCGTCGCCTCGGTGACGACCGCGAGCGTCCCCTCCGACCCGACGACCAGCCCCGTGAGGTCGAGCCCCGCCACCGCCTTCACGGTCTCCGGCGACGTCCGGACGACCTCGCCGTCGGCCAGCACGACCTCGAGCGAGCGCACGAAGTCCCGGGTGACCCCGTACTTCACGCAGCGCATCCCGCCCGCGTTGGTCGCGATGTTCCCGCCGATGGTGCTCTGCGCGTACGACGCCGGGTCCGGCGGGTAGAACAGCCCGCGAGCGGCGACCGCGTCGACCAGGTCCTTCGTGACGACGCCCGGCTGGACGACGGCGACCTGGTCGACCGGGTCGATCCGGCGGATCTCGGTCATGCGCGCCGTCGACAGCAGGATCGCGCCCGGGACGGCGTTGGCGCCGCCGGCGAGCCCGCTGAGCGCGCCCTGCGGCACGACGGGGACGCCGCGGGCGTGCGCGGCACGGAGCACGGCGGACACCTCGGCGGTGGTCGACGGCTGCACCAGGGCGACCGGCTCGCCGGTGGGCGGGGTCGCGGAGCCGTCCTGGGACCGGCCGCGCAGGGCGTCCGTGTCCGTCACCAGCGCCTCGGCGGGCAACGCGGCGCGCAGGTCGGCGAGGACGGCCGCGAGCACGGCGGCGTCCGGCGTCGCGGCGGGGGCGGCCGGGCCCGGGTCGGCGGGACCGGGGTCGACGGGCGAGCGGGTCTCGGTCACGGCAGCCTCACGTGCTCGGGGGTGAGCTCGGCCAGGGACCGCACGCCGAGCAGGCGCAGGGTCCGGGCGATCTCGGTGGTCAGGATGGTGCCGACCCGGTCGACGCCGCGCTCGCCGCCGGCCATGAGGCCGTACAGGTAGGCGCGGCCGAGCATGACGGCGCGCGCACCGTGCGCCACCGCGGCGACGACGTCCGCGCCGTTCGAGAAGCCGGTGTCGACGTACACCTCGGCCCGGTCGCCGACCGCCTCCACCGTGCCGGGGACGAGGGTCAGCGGCACCGGCGCCCGGTCGAGCTGCCGCCCGCCGTGGTTCGACAGCACGACGGCGTCGGCGCCCGCAGCGACCACGCGCTCGGCGTCGGCGACGGTCTGCACGCCCTTGACCACGAGCGGCCCGTCCCACTGCTCCCGCACCCACGCCAGGTCGGCGAGCTCGACCGTCGGGTCGAACATGTGCCCCGCGAGCTCCTCGATCGTCCCCTGCCAGGAGTCGAGCGTCGCGAACCGCAGCGGCTCGGTGGTGAGGAAGTTCAGCCACCACGAGGGGTGCAGCGCGCCGTCGACGACGGTCTTCACCGACAGCGCGGGCGGGATGCTGAACCCGTTCCGGTTGTCGCGCAGCCGCGCGCCGCCCACCGGGACGTCGACGGTGATGACCAGCGCCTCGTAGCCGGCGGCCTTCGCGCGCGCCATGAGCTCGGTCGAGGCGCCGCGGTCCTTCCACACGTACAGTCCGAACCAGTTCCGCCCGTCCGGCGCGGCGGCGGCCAGGTCCTCGATCGACGTCGTGCCCATCGTCGACAGCGTGTACGGGATGCCGGTGCGCGCCGCGGACCGGGCCACGGCCCGCTCGCCCTCGTGCTGCATCATCCGCGTGAAGCCGGTCGGGGCGTACAGGAACGGCGCCGCGGCGGGCCGCCCGAGCACCGTCGTCGACAGGTCGACGTCGCCGACGTCGCGGAGCACCGACGGCCGGAACTCCACGTCCCGGAGCGTGCGGCGGGCCCGGCGCAACGACACCTCGGCCTCGGCGGCGCCGTCCACGTAGTCGAAGATCGACCGCGGGGTACGCGCCCGGGCGATCGTCCGCAGGTCCCGCACCGTGTACGCCCGGGACAGCCGGCGGGCCACCGGGTCCAGCTCGAGCGGACGCATCCGCAGCAGGGGCCTGAGCTCGGACCAGGTCTGCAGCCGTCGCCGCACGTGTCGCCTCCTCGCCGGTGGGCCCGGCGGCTCCGGGCCCCGCCCGGGCACGGTAGCCCCGCGGGCGCGACGGGCGCGGACGCGTCTCAGCGGGCGACGGGCGGTGCCACGCCGGCCGCCGTCCACGCGCAGCGGCGGGTCAGCCCCCCGCGGCGGCCTGCTTGCGCTCGGCCCGCTCGGCCGCGTTGCGGTGCGCCTGCTCGTTCGCGTGCGCCGCCGGGCCGGGCCCGCCCTCCGTCACCCCGGGGGCGTCGCCGGCGGCCGGGCCGTCACCCGCGCCGGGGTCCGCCGCGCCGGGCTCGACCGCGACCGGGTCCGTCGCGCCGGGGGAGGTCGACACCTCGGTCAGCGCGCCGCCGGTCACCACCACGCCCTCCGCGGGTCCCGCCGTCCCGCCCGCGTCCGCGCCGTCCGCCGCGCCGTCCGCGGTCGTCGACGCCGCACCCGGACCCGTCGCGACGGTCACAGTGCCCGCCTCCGAGCCGCCCACGTCCGCCGCCTGCTCCTCGCCCGCCGGTGCCGCCGTAGCGCCGTCCTGCCGCGCCGACGGACCCTGCGACACCCCCGCGGGCTCCTGCGTCGTCGCCGCCGGGTCCGCCGCGGGGGCCTCGGGCGCCAGAGCGCTTCCCGCGACCACCAGCGCGGCCGCCACGCCGAGCACCGCGGTCCCGACGACCGCGCCGCGTCGCCGCCTGCGCGCGGTCGCCCCGGCGTCGTCCTCGGTGTCCCCCGGGCCGGCCGGGTCCGCCGCGCCGCGCTCCGCCGGGTCCGCCGCGCCGCCCTCCGCCGGCTCCGGCCGCAGCCCGACGAGCAGCCGGGGGTCGACGCCGAGCGTGGGCGCGTCGAGGTCCGCGTCGAGCCGGGCGTCGAGCCCCGCGTCGAGCGGCCCGTCGGGCAGCGGCCCGCTCGGGTGCTCCTCGAGCGCGCCGGGCTCGGCCGGCCCGCCGGCGCCGGGCAGCGAGACGGTGCCCAGCGGCACCGCTGCGGCCCCGATGTCCCCCGCCACCGGCCCGACGCCGAGCGCGCCCGGCCGGAGCAGCGCCCGCAGCTCCTCGGCCGCGCCCGCCGCGGTCAGCCGGTCCAGCGGGTCGAGCGCGGTCATCGAGCCGATCAGCTCCGCCCACCGCGGCCCGAACCGCTCCGGCAGCGGCACAGGCCGGTGCAGCCGCGCCACCGCGGACGTCAGCGCGTCCCCGGGGAACGCCCGCTCGGCGGTGAGGCACTCGACCAGCACCAGCCCGAGCGCGTACACGTCGGACGCCGCCGTGAGCCGGCCGCCGGTCGCCTGCTCCGGGCTGAGGTAGGACGGCGTCCCGAGGAGCTCCTGCGTCGCGGTCGCGGTCTCGTCGGCGCGCACGCGGGCGATGCCGAAGTCCGTCAGCTTGGTCCACGAGCCGCCCGCGCCGGACCGGCCGGCCGGGGGCAGCAGGATGTTGCCGGGCTTCACGTCCCGGTGCACGACGCCCTCGTCGTGGATGTACGCGAGCGCCTCGGCGACGTGCACGCCGACCAGGGCCGCGTCCTCGGCCGACAGCGGGCCCTCCGCGAGCCGGGCGGCCAGCGAGGGTCCGCGCACGAGCTCCATGACGAGGAAGTCCTGCACCTCGCCGCCGGGCAGCTCGGTGGTGCCGGCGTCGAGCATCATCACCAGGCCCGGGTGGGCGAGCCGGGCGAGCAGCCGCATCTCGGCGCCGTGCCGCTCCTCGTCGTCCGGGCCGCCCGCCGACGGATGGAACACCTTCACGGCCACGTCGCGGGCCAGCACCCGGTCGTGCGCCAGGTAGACCTCGGCCATGCCGCCGCGCCCGAGGCGCTCGCCGAGCGTGTACCGACCGCCGAGCACGGCGCCCGCGGGGAGCGCCTGCTCCCGGGGGCGCAGCCCGGCTCCGGGCGCGACGCCGAGGGCAGGCGCGGTCGCCTGCTCGAGATGGTCACCCATCGACGAACCTCCTCGACGTGGAGTACCAGGATCACCGGGGACCCTCGCACGCGCGCGTCGAGACGGGTGACGTCACCTGCACGGGGGAACGCCGCCAGCGGCCCGCGAGCCGCCCGCCGGACCGGTCAGTCCGGCCTGACCTGCGTCTCCGCCAGGACGGAGCGCAGCAGCGGCCGGCTGGTCTCCGTCGCGCCGAGCACCAGCAGGCACCCGGCCGTGAGGCACGTCACGAGCAGCAGCAGCCCGCTCGGGTCGGTCACGCCCGCGACCCCGAACAGCGGCGACAGCATGACCACGGCCGTCGCCGCCGACCCCACGGCGACCAGCAGCATCGGCACGAGCACCTCCCGGCGCCGCACCGAGTCCAGGAGCGCCACCGGCGTGCCCGCGAGCACCTGGAGCGCGTACTCCCGGCGCCGGTCCAGCACCGTCGCCGCCTGGGTGATCCCCGCCGAGGCCGCCGCCACCAGGAACGTGATCGCCAGCGTGAGCAGCGCCCCGCGCATGAGGTCGCCGGTGAAGGTCCGCATCTCGGCGACCTCGGCGGCGGACGCGCCGTCGCCCGCCGACCCCGACGCGAGCAGCGGCACCACCGCGAGCGCCCCGGCGACGAACCCCGCCAGCCCCAGCCCGCCCACCACCCGCCACGACGCCCGCGGGTCGTCGACCAGCCGGCGCGCCGCGAGCAGCTGCGCGGGCGTCCGGGCCCGGCGCACCCGCAGCCGGCCGACCAGCCCGAGCGCCCACGGCCCGACGAGGTTGAGCGCGGCGAACCCGAGCGCGAGCGACCCGATGGCGAACGCCACCGCGAAGGCGCCGAGCTGCCCGAGCACCAGGGTCACGACCATGAACAGACCCATCGCGGCCAGCGCCAGCACCGCGCGCACGGCCCGCATCCCCGGCGGGGTCTGGCGCCGGGCGACCCCGAGCGGCGACACGACGACCCGGCGCAGCGAGACGACGCCGCTCACGACGGCCAGCAGCGGCACCACGAGGCACGCGGCCGCGAGCACGGGCCAGCCCACCCACAGCTCCCCCGCGGAGAACGTCGACCCCTGGAACGGCACCCGCGTCCACACCGGCAGGAGCGCGACGTACCCCGCCGCCCCCGCCACCGCGCCCGCCAGCCCCTGCCAGGCGGTCTCGACGACGGTCAGCGCGACCACCTCGCGGGGCGTCACTCCGAGCAGCCGCAGCGTCGCCAGCCGCGCATCCCGCCGCGCGACCCCGAGCCGGGCCGCCGACCCGCCGAGCGTGAGCAGCGGCACGACCAGCAGCACGACGGCCGTCCACGCGAAGACGACGTACGAGTCGCCGTACTCGCGCTGGAAGGCGTCGGCGGGGTCGGCCGCGCGGCCCGCGAAGCCGAGCAGCCCGCCGACCACGGACAGGGTCAGGGCCGTCATCACGGCGAACGCCGCGACCGCGAGCGCCGTCGTCAGCCTGCTGTCCCGGCCACCGGCGCGGCGCAGCCGCGGCGCGAGAGCGAGGACGGCGCTCACCGGGTGCTCCCCTGCGGGGCGCGGCGCTCGTCCGCCACCACGCGGCCGTCGCGCACCTCGACGCGCCGCCCGCACCACGCCGCCACGCCCGCGTCGTGCGTGACCACGACCAGGGAAGCGCCCGCGAGCCGGGTCGTCTCCGTCAGCACCCGCATCACCTCGTGGCCCGTCGCCTGGTCGAGGGCACCGGTCGGCTCGTCGGCGAACACCACCTCGGGCCCGGTGATCAGGGCGCGGGCGACGGCCACCCGCTGCGCCTGGCCGCCGGACAGCTCCCCGGGGCGCCGGCCCTCCATGCCCGCCAGGCCCAGCGAAGCGAGCCACCGGCCCGCCAGCTCCGTGGCCTCCCGGCGGGGCGTGCCGAGCAGCATCGGCGCCAGGGCCACGTTCTCGATCGCCGGCAGCTCCGCGAGCAGCTGGCCGAACTGGAACACGAACCCGTACTGCCGCCGGCGCACCAGCGAGCGCTCGCGCTCGTCGAGGTCGTGCAGGCCGCGCCCCGACAGCGCGACCGTGCCCGAGTCGGGGACGAGGATGCCGGCGAGGCAGTGCAGCAGGGTGGACTTGCCCGACCCGGACGGGCCCATCACCGCGACCGACTCGCCGGGGGCGACGTCCAGGTCGACACCGCCGAGCGCGGTCGTCGCGCCGAACTGCTTCACGAGGCCGCGGGCGGAGAGCCGGGGGCCGGGGGTCGTCGTGCTCATACCGCCAGCGTCCCGTCGCGCCGGGTCCGGCCGCGTCGGACCGCGGTCGCGTCCTCGCGGGGCGTCGGCTGCGACCGGGGGCGGAGGCCGGGTGCCGGGTCCGACCCGGGACGGACGACCTCCGGGCGACCCGCGGGCCGCACTCGGCCGCGTCCGGGCATGCAAGGACCCCCCGCACACCCGCCAGAGCTCACCTGCCCTTGCTGCCTTCCGGCCCTGGGGGGGTTCAGCGAGATGACGCCGCACGAGGGGTCTGCCCCCAGCCTAACGCAGACGGGCCCCCGATCCCGCCGCGTCACGACCCGCCCGACTCCCGGTCGACGCCCGATCGGGGCACCGGATCACCCGCGCCCGGGGTGCAGGGAGCCCGCTGACCTGTCGATACGGCTGAGTGCGGCCAGACGTCCCACGACTCGCGTCCGCGCTCCCCGACCTCCCGGCGGCCCCGTCCGCCCCTGCGAAAGGCACCTGCGTGGCCACCGTCGACCAGACCCTCACCGCCGCCATGTCCATCGAGGGTGCGACCGCCGTCGCGCTCGTCGACTTCGACTCCGGGATGCTCCTCGGCTCCGCCGGCGGCGGCATCGACCTCGACCTGGCGGCGGCCGGCAACACCGACGTCGTGCGCGCCAAGTTCCGCACCCTCGCGTCCCTCGGCCTGTCCGACGGCATCGAGGACATCCTCATCACGCTGACCAGCCAGCTGCACCTGATCCGCCTGCTGCAGAGCGCGCACGGCCAGGGCCTGTTCCTGTACCTGGTGCTCGACCGCAGCCGCGCGAACCTCGCGATGGCCCGCCGGCAGCTGCTCAACCTCGAGCGCGACCTGGACCTCTGAGCCCCACCGACCGACCGCACGAGGAGGACGCCGCGGCATGATCATCCGCCAGAACGGCCTGCAGGTCGCCGCCACGCTGCGGCACGCCGTCGACGGGATCCGTCGCGTCCTCCTCGTGCAGCGGGACGGGACGCCGTTCAGCGACGACGGCCCCGAGGAGGACCGCGACCGGCTCGCCGCCCTCGTCGTCGCGTGCGTCGAGATGGCGCACCACACCGCCGCGGGGGCGTCGCTCACCGGCCTGGCGGCCTGCACCGTCCGGACCGACGACGGGGCCGTGGTCGCCACGCCCGTGGGCGACCGGTTCGCGCTGGCCGTCGTCGCCGAGCCGACGGTGAACCTCGTGCTGCTGCAGCGGGTCCTGGTGCCGCAGGTCGAGCACCTGCTCGCGCTCGACGGCGGCGCCTGACCCCCGGACGGCCGCGCGGGGTACGCGCGTCAGTCGTCCAGGCGGCGCAGGTAGCGCTCCGGCGCCGCCAGGAAGCCGCGCCAGGACTGCACGAGGTCCGCGTCCTCCCACGCCGTCTCCCGCAGCCCCCACTCCCCGACCTCGAGCACGCGCGCCCCGGGAAGAGCCGCGAGCAGCGGCGAGTGCGTCGACAGCACCACCTGCGCCCCGCTCGCGAGCAGACCGCGCAGGTGCGCGAGCAGCGCCAGGCAGCCGGTGAACGACAGCGCCGACTCCGGCTCGTCCAGCAGGTACAGCCCGCGCCCGCGCATCCGCGACACGGCGATCTCCAGGAACGACTCCCCGTGGGACATCTCGTGGAACACGGGCTCCGGCGGTCCCCCGAACCGCGGGTTCTCCTCGAGGTAGGTGTAGAAGCCGTGCATCGTCTCGGCTCGCAGGAAGAAGCCGCGCCGCGCCCCTCCGGCCCCGCGTTCCAGCAGCAGGTGCCGCCACAGCGCCGACTCGGACGGGCGCGTCTCGGCCCGCGCACCCGTCGACCCGCCCTCGGCGCCCGTGCCGAAGGCCATCGCCAGCGCCTCGACGAGCGTCGACTTCCCCGCGCCGTTCTCCCCCACCAGCACCGTCGCCGGGCCGAGGTCCCAGCCGTCGCGCAGCACCTGCGCCACCGCGGGCACGCGGGTGAACCACGCGCCGGCGTCGACGGGCTCGCGGTCGTCGGCACGCACGCGGCGCACGGGCAGGGCGGGACCGGTCAGGGGCACGCAGGACAGCCCACCACACGGGGCCGACAGCCGCGCCGGGGCGGCGCCGACGTCGCGAGTCCGGCCCGGTTACCGAGCACGGCTCCGGCTCGGGTACCCTCTTGAGGCCGGGAGGATTCGCCTAGTGGCCTATGGCGCACGCTTGGAAAGCGTGTTGGGTTCACGCCCTCGGGGGTTCGAATCCCCCATCCTCCGCAGGTCGAAGGGCCCGCCACCGCGTCAGCGCAGGTGGCGGGCCCTTCGTCATGCCCGGCGCGGGCCGGTCACTCCGTCCCGTCGGTGTCCGTCGTCCCCTCGTAGAGCCCGATCTCGTTGCCCTCGGTGTCGATGAACACCGCCCACCAGCTCGTCTCGCTGATCTCCGCCTTCGGGCGCACGACCCGCCCGCCGAGCTCGGTCACCTGGCGCAGCGTGTCGTCGATCGAGTCGACCTCGACGTAGGACCGCGGCCGGTCGAAGTTCTCGTCCCGCGGCGCGAGCCCGCCGCCGCTGATCTTGTTCGGGGCCTGCCACATCGGGTAGCCCTCGTAGCCCGGGTACTCCTGGATCTGCCAGCCGAACAGGGCGCCGTAGAAGCCCTTCGCGCGGTCGACGTCGTCGACCGGGATGTCGATGTGCGTGATGTCGCCGTGTGCCATGTCCACACTCCCGAGACCGGCGACCCCGCGCCGCTGCGGGATCGGCTGCGCCCAGCGTACGGCCGGCCCCCGACAGGCGGGAGGGCCGGGCGTCAGCCCTTCTTGCGCGGCGCCGCCCCGATCGAGCGCAGCCGGCGCGCCGCCACCGCGAGCTGCACGTCGCGGTACTGCGCGGCGCGGTGCATCTGGCCGCGCAGGTCGCTGCCCGAGGGGCGGTGCCGCAGGTCGCACGGGACCTCGACGGCCACGAACCCCTTGCGCAGCAGGTCGATCGTCATGCCGGTCTCGACGCCCCAGCCGCGGGCGAGCGGCGTCGCGGCCTCGAAGGCCTCGCGGGTCAGGCACCGCATGCCGGACAGCGGCTGCGTCGGGGTCCAGCCGGTCAGCGACTGGATCGCGCGCCGGGCGGCGCCCACGACGATGCCGCGGCCGCCGGCGCCAGGCTGCGGCGGCAGCAGCGCGATCGACACGTCGGCGGTGCCCTCGAGCACCGGCGGGACCAGCGGCGCGGTGTTGACGGCGGTGTCCCCGAGGTCGCCGTCGATGAACAGGAGCAGGCGGGGCGGGCGGTCCGGGGCGTCGCGCATGGCGACGACGGCCGCTCCGGTCTCCATCGCGGCGGCCTTGCCGCGGTTGTGCGAGTGCCGGACGACGACGGCACCGGCCTCGCGGGCGACGTGCTGCGTGTTGTCCTCCGAGCCGTCGTCGACGACGAGGACCAGGTCGACGTTCGGGATCGCCCGGGCCGAACGGACCGTGGCGGCGATCCGGCGGGACTCGTCCTTCGCGGGGATGACCACCGCGACGCGCTGGCGGGACCGGCCGGTGCGCGCGGTCGTCGTGGGCGTCTCGAGCGGCGCGGGCTGCTGCGGCTGGGACCGCCGGGGCTTGCGCGGGGCCGGCTCCTCCGCCCGGGCAGGGCGGTCGGCGACCGATCGCTCCTCGGTCCTGTCCTCCGCCTCGCCCGTCACGCGGGTCAGCCTATCGATCCGGCCGGGCCGCGCGCGCCCTCGGGGCCCGGACACGCGGACGCTGCACACGACGGTCACACAGGCGGCGCGGGGCCGTCACCAGCGGGTCCGCCGCGGCGCCCGGTCCCGGGGACGCCGCAGGCCGCCCGCGGCGCACCGGGGCGGTGCGTCGGGGCGGCCTGCGGGTGGCTCAGCGGAGCGTGACCTGCCGGGCGACGATGCCGGCGCGGGCGCGGCGGGCGTTCGCGTCGAGCGGCTCGGTGTCGGCGAGCGCGGCGGTGAACTTCGGCGCGAACGCGGCCACGGCCGGCTCGACGTCCTCGGCCTCGCTGCCGCGGGCCAGCTCCCACACCGGGACGACCAGGCCGTTGGACCGGAAGTAGCCGATGAACTTGGCGCCGTCGAAGCCGGACTCGCGGCGGCCGTGCAGGCGGGCGAGGCCGTCGATGACCTGCTGCTCGTCGTGCGGCTGCGCCCAGCGCAGGTACTCGCGGGCGCCCATGCGGACCCAGTAGGCGGCGTCGACCGCGGCAAGCTTCTTCGTGTCGACGACGCCCGCGTCGGCCTCCTCGATGGCGGCCTTCAGGTCGGGCGTCATCTCGGTGTCGGCGGCGACCCAGTAGGCGAAGCTCTCCTCGACCGTCACCTCGAACGGGACAGTGGTGTCGAGCACGTCCTGCAGCCGCGGGCCGGGGCCCGCGAGGCCGGAGCTCTGCACGGCGGTGCCGGGCTCGGAGTCGAGCGCCTCCAGCAGCGCGGCGGCGAGGTCGCGGCTCGCGTCGCCGGAGCCGCCCACGACCTGCAGGGCGAGCAGCACGACGCCGTCGGCGCGGTGCAGGGCGGCCCAGCCGTCGGGCAGCACGGTCGTGACCGTGATGTCGCGCGCGCCGTGCTCGGCGTTCGTGCGGGCGGTCGCGGTGGCGGCGGGCACGAGCTCGCGCAGGGCGACCCAGTCGGGCTCGCCGGGGAGGCCCTCGAAGGGGCGCAGCACGAAGTCGACGGAGGAAGAGGCCATGCGCACCAGGCTACCGGGCCGGTCGGCTCCCCGGACGGGCTCGACGCGTCGCGCGCTCGACCAGCCGCGCGTGGGCCGTCGGTGGCAGGATCGGGCCATGGACCCGCGCGCCGGAACCCCTGCCCAGCCCTCCGACCTCGTGGACGTCGACGCCATGCTCGCCGCGTACCACGACCGCCGCCCCGACCTGGAGGATCCCGCGCAGCGCGTGGTGTTCGGCACCAGCGGCCACCGCGGCTCGAGCCTCGACGGCGCCTTCAACGAGGCGCACATCGTCGCGATCACCGCCGCGATCGTCGAGTACCGCCGCAGCCAGGGCACCGACGGCCCGCTGTTCATCGGCCGCGACACCCACGGCCTGTCGGAGCCGGCGTGGCGGACGGCGCTGGAGGTGCTGGCGGCGGCCGGCGTCGAGGTGCGCGTCGACGCCCGCGACTCCTGGACCCCGACCCCTGCCGTGTCGCACGCGATCCTGCTGCACAACGGCGCCGCGACCTCCGAGGGCGTGCGCGCGTCCGGCCCCGGCCTGGCGGACGGCATCGTCGTCACCCCGTCGCACAACCCGCCCCGGGACGGCGGGTTCAAGTACAACCCGCCGCACGGCGGGCCGGCGGGCTCCGAGGCCACGAAGTGGATCGCGGACCGCGCCAACGAGCTGCTCGCGAGCGGCGTCGACCGGGTGCCGCGCGTGGGCGTGGACGCCGCGCTCGCCGCCGACACCACCCGCAAGCACGACTTCCTCGGCGCGTACGTCGACGACCTGACGCACGTGCTCGACCTGGACGCGATCCGGTCGGCCGGCGTGCGGATCGGCGCGGACCCGCTCGGCGGCGCGTCCGTCGAGTACTGGGGCGCGATCGCCGAGCGGTACGGCCTGGACCTCACGGTCGTGAACCCGCGGGTCGACCCGCAGTGGTCGTTCATGACCCTCGACTGGGACGGCAAGATCCGGATGGACTGCTCGTCGCCGTCGGCGATGGCGTCCCTGGTGAACGCCATGCAGGGCGACTCGCCGTTCGACATCGCGACGGGCAACGACGCGGACTCCGACCGGCACGGCATCGTCACGCCCGACGCCGGCCTGATGAACCCGAACCACTACCTCGCGGTGGCGATCCGGTACCTGTACTCCGGCGCGCGCCCGGGCTGGCCGGCGGACGCCGCCATCGGCAAGACCCTGGTGTCGTCGTCGCTGATCGACCGGGTCGCGGCCGACCTGGGCCGTCGGCTGCTGGAGGTGCCGGTCGGCTTCAAGTGGTTCGTCCCCGGCCTGCTCGACGGGTCGGTCGGCTTCGGCGGCGAGGAGTCGGCCGGGGCGTCGTTCCTGCGCAAGGACGGCACGGTGTGGACCACGGACAAGGACGGGATCATCCTGGCGCTGCTCGCCTCGGAGATCCTCGCGACGACCGGGAAGTCCCCGTCGCAGCACCACGCCGAGCTCGTCGGCCGGTTCGGCGAGTCCTGGTACGCCCGGGTGGACGCGCCGGCGACCCTCGAGCAGAAGGCCACGCTCGGGAAGCTGTCGCCGGAGCAGGTGACCGCCACGACGCTCGCGGGCGAGGACATCACCGCCAAGCTCACCTCCGCGCCGGGCAACGACGCGGCGATCGGCGGCCTCAAGGTGACGACCGAGAACGCGTGGTTCGCCGCGCGGCCGTCCGGCACCGAGAACGTCTACAAGATCTACGCGGAGTCGTTCGTGGGCCCCGAGCACCTGACGCAGGTGCAGGAGGCCGCGAAGGACGTCGTGTCGGAGGCGCTCGGCGGCTGACCGGCCCCACCACCGCGACGGCGCCGCCACCCACCCGGGTGCGGCGCCGTCGTCGTGCGCGGGGTGCCGTCCTCGACGCGCGGACCGGCGGGGACGCGCCTAGCGTGGGGCGCTCCACCGCAGCGAAGGAGCAGTGATGAGCGAGGACGTCACGCCGTTCCCCGAGGACTCCCCCGACGCCCTGACCGAGCCGGACGTGGACGAGATCCGCGACGAGGAGGTCTCGGACGAGGAGGTCGCCCGGTCCATGCCGGACGCCAGCCCGTCCGACCAGGACCCGGGCTCGTACCTCAACCCCTGAGACCGCCCGCCGCGCCGGGCCTCGGCAACGACCCGGCGCGGCGGCGCGACACCCGCGCGGCGCGCAGCGCGAGCACCAGGGCCAGGGGCGCCAGCGACTCCGCGCCCGCCACGGCGCGCTCAGCCAGGCCCTCGAAGGCCCCGCCCCGGGCCTGCTCGGCGACGAACCAGCCCAGCAGCGCCAGCAGCGCCGCCGTCGCCGGGACCGCCACCGCGGGCCGCAGCGGCCACGGCCCGGACCGGCGCGCGGACGCCGCGGGCCACAGCGCCAAGGCCCCGAACGCCACCGCCGCGGCGACCCCGTGCGCCGACGGGACGCGGTCCAGCGGCAGCAGGCCGACGGCGGCCGTCCCCACGCCGCCGAGCGCGAGCACGAGGCGGCCCGACCGCGGCACGTCGCGCAGCCCCGCGGCCGTCGCGACGTGGGCGAGCCCCGTGACCAGGAGGCCGACGGTCATCACGCCCGGGCGCGGCACGTCGGCGGTGGCGAGCTCGCTGATCGTGCGGGACACCGGGTCGAACGCGGGCGCCAGGGCCTCGGCGAGCAGCCAGCCGCCGATCATCGCGACGGGCGCCGCGACCGCCGGGACCAGCACCCAGGAGCGCGGGGCGGGGGCGGGGCGGCTCGGGCGGGGCACCGCCGCACGCTAGCCCGCGCCGCGGGGGGACGCCCGCCGGGCGCTCCCCGGTCGCGGGCCGGACGACCAGCCGCTAGACCGGAGGCATGACCGGCACCGACGCACCGACCGCCGTCCTCCTCGACATCGACGGCACGCTCGTCGACTCCAACTTCCTGCACGTGCACGCCTGGGTCCGCGCCTTCGGGGAGGTCGGCCACCCGGTCGACGCCTGGCGCGTGCACCGGCGGATCGGGATGGGGTCCGGCCGGCTGATCGGCGAGCTGCTGGGCGCCGACGCCGACCGCCTCGGGGACGAGGCGAAGGAGCGGCACACCGCGCGGTACGCCGAGCTCGAGGACCTGCTGCGGCCGTTCGACGGCGCGCGCGACCTCGTTCGGGCCCTGGCCGACCGCGGCGTGCGCGTCGTGCTGTCGACGTCCGCGGCGCCGGAGGAGCTCGAGAAGCTCCGGGCGACGCTCGACGTCGACGACCTCGTGCAGATCACCGGCGCCGAGGACGTCGACGAGGCGAAGCCCGAGCCCGACCTCGTGCACGCCGCGCTCGACCTGGCCGGGGTGCCGGCCGAGCGCGCGGTGTTCGTCGGCGACTCGGTGTGGGACGTCGAGGCCGCGGTGCGGGCGGGCGTGCCGTGCGTCGGGGTACTGTCCGGCGGCACCTCGGAGGCCGAGCTCCGGGACGCCGGGGCGGCCGACGTGGTCGAGGACGTCGCCGCGCTGCTGCGGGACCTCGACGCGACGCCGGTGGGAGCGCTGCTGCGCGGCTGACCGCGCCGCCGGTTCGGGTCGCCGGCCCCGGCTCAGCCGACCGGGTCGACCACGAGGTCGCGGTACTCGGGGTGCTCCTCGACGTAGGCGCGCACGAACGGGCAGCGCGGCTCGACCCGGTCGCCCGCGGCACGCACGGCGTCGAGCGCCTCGCGGACCAGCGTCGACCCGATGCCGTGGCCCTCCTGCCGCGGGTCGACCTCGGTGTGCGTGAACACGACGACGCCGGGGCGCCGCTGGTACTCCGCGACGCCGAGGACGGTGCCCTCGGCGTCGGTGATCTCGAACCGCTGCTGGTCGGTCACGTCCGTCACGCGCGTCGTCATGCCCCGAGTATCCGCACGGGGCGCCGGAATGCGCGAGCGACGTGTCGGTGCGGGGTGCGACACTGACCGCGTGCTGGGGCCCTACCGCGACGTGCTCTCCCGTCCGGGGGCGCTGGCGTTCTCCTCCGCCGGGGTGATCGCCCGGCTCCCGATGTCCATGGTCGGCATCGGAATCGTGCTGATGATCGAGGCGCTGTACCACTCGTACGGTCTCGCCGGCAGCGTGTCCGCGGCGTACGTGCTGGCGCAGGCGATCTGCTCGCCGCAGCTCGCGCGCCTCGTCGACCTGCACGGGCAGGCGCGGGTCATGCGGCCGGCGGTCGCGGTGTCCGCCACCGCGCTCGTCGGGCTGGTGGCGTGCGCGCTCGCCGACGCGCCGGTGTGGTCGCTCTACGCGACCGCGGTGGTCGTCGGCGCGACCGTCGGGTCGTTCGGCGCACTGGTCCGCGCCCGCTGGTCCCACGTCGTCGACGACCCGCGTGCCCTGCACACCGCGTACTCGCTGGAGTCGGCGCTGGACGAGCTGGTGTTCGTCGTCGGCCCGATCCTCGCGACGACCCTCGCCACCGCCGTCACGCCGTCGGCCGGCCTGATCGTGCCGGTGGTCGGGATGGTGCTGGGCGGGTTCTGGTTCCTCGGCCAGCGCGCGACCCAGCCGCCGCCGCACCCGCGCGAGGTCGTCACCGCCCCCGACGGCACGCCCGTGCGCCGCCGCTCCGTCATGCGCTCGGGCGGGATGATCGTGCTGGCGGTGGTGTTCGTCGCGATGGGCGCGATCTTCGGCGGCACCGACGTCAGCACCGTGGCGTTCGCCGAGGAGTCCGGCCGGCCCGGGCTCGCCGGGGTGATCCTCGCGGTGTTCGCCTGCGGGTCGATGATCTCGGGCCTGCTCTACGGCGCCCGGCACTGGACGACGCCGCTGTGGCGCCGGTTCGCGATCGGCATGGTCGCGCTCGCCCTGGGCGCGTCGCTGTTCGTCCTGGTCGACTCGATGACGATGCTCGCGGTCGTCATGTTCGTCGCGGGGTTCGCGATCGCGCCGACGCTGATCAACGGCAACGGGCTCGTGCAGGACCTGGTGCCCCGCGAGCGGCTGACCGAGGGGCTGACCTGGGTCGGCACCTCGCTCGGCGTGGGGGTGTCGGTCGGGTCGTGGATCGCGGGGCTGCTCATCGACCGGCAGGGCTCGCACGGCGGGTACCTCGTCGTCGTGGGCGCGGCCGTGCTGGCCGTCGTGGCCGTGCTCGGGTCGATGCGGGTGCTGCGCGCGGGGGCGGCGGGCGCAGGCGGGCACGGCGCCGGGGTGGACGCGGGGGTCGTCGGCGAGGCGGGTTCGGGTGCGACCCTCGACGGCGCGCCCGGTGCGGGAGAGGGCGCCGTGGGCGGTGGGCCCGAGGCCGGCGCCGCGACGACGCGCCTCGGCGACGCCGACGCCGGGGCCGACGGGGCGGCGGCGCTGGACGCCGACGCAGCGCCGCGGGGCGACGCCCGGCGCTGAGCCCACGCCACCCGCGGCGGCGCCGCGCCCCCACGCCTCCGCGCCTCCGCGCCTCCGCGCCTCCGCGCCTCCGCGAGTGAGCATCAGACACGTCGAATGCCTATGCGCTGGATAGGCACTCGACGTGTCGGTCATCCACTCGACGCACGTGCGCACGACGTGGGCGGGTGGCTCGTCTCAGCAGCGCGCCGCCCGGGAGCCGCACGCAACCCCTCAGCGCCGCTCGCGCGTCAGCGCAGCACGCGCGTCAGCGCCGCTCGCGCGTCAGCGCAGCACGCGCGTCAGCGCCGCACGCGCGTCAGCGCAGCACGCGCGTCAGCGCCGCACGCGCGTCAGCGCAGCACGCGCGTCAGCGCAGCTCACGCGTCAGTGCCACTCGCGCGTCAGCGCCGCTCGCGCGTCAGCGCAGCACGCCGCCCGCCGTCGACCGGCCCTCGGCCACCGCCGTCCGGCGGCGCTCCGCGAACACGCCGAGCACGAGCAGCAGCCCGCCCGCCGCCAGCAGGGTCAGCAGCCACGGCCCGGCGGAGATCGTCCGGCCGAGCTGCGCGGCGAACACGCTGAGCACCGCGACCGGCAACGCGCCCGCGCCGAGCACGAGCGGCGCGCGCAGCATCTCCCGTGCCCCCTCGAGCATGAACCCGAGCGCCAGGACGACCACGAGGATCGCGCGCCAGGTCATCGGGTCGGTCCAGATCGCGAGCATCGACGGCCCGAGGGTCGCCAGGATCCCGGGGGCCAGCGTCGCGACGGACGTCGCCCGGCCGACGGGCCACGCAGGACGCGGGCCGGCGGGGACGGCCGAGGACGACGAGGCCCAGCCGGCGGGGGCCCCCGGCGCACCGAGGGGCCCGCGCCCACCCGGGCCCTGGGCCGCGAGCGCCGCGCGCAGCGCCACCCAGCCCATCGCCGTCAGCGCGAGGCCGAGCGGCAGCGCGAACACCTCGACGCGCAGCTCCCGGGGGCTCCACGCGCCGATCGCCCACGCGAGGGCCGCCAGCCAGAGCACCCAGCCGGGCGGGACGTCGGTGGCCAGCGGCCCGCGCTCCCGCGAGGCCTCGGACCGCACCGCGGCGACAGCGAGCGCCAGCAGGCCGAGCTCGACGACCCAGCCGGTCCAGGTCAGCGCCCAGGACGGCCGCACGGCGACGAGCGCACCGACCGTGAACGCCGCGATCGCCGGGGCGAGCGCCCAGCGCCGCGCCGCCGGGAGGCGGTCGACGAGCAGCCGCCCCAGCGCGCCGAGCAGCACCGCGCCGACGAGCGACCACAGCAGGGCCGCGCCGAACAGCCGCGCGTTGGCGACGCCGCCGCCGACGGGCGTGCCCGCCGCGAGGTGCGCCGCCCGGACCGCTCCCGCGAGCGCCGCCGCCGCGCCGCCGACGAGCAGCGGCTCGGAGAGCGCCGCCCAGGCGCGCGAGCCCGCGGCGCCCGGACGCCGACGGAGGACGCCCGCCAGCACCGCGAGCGCGGCGACGCCGAGCAGCACCGCCGCCCGCACCCCGACGTCCCGGCCCGCGACGGCGAGCAGCAGCGTCGGCGCCACGAGCAGCGCGACCCCGGCGGCGACGAGCGGACGCCAGCGGTCGCCCCGGCGGGCGAGCAGCGTGCCGACCACGACAGCGGCGAGCGCCGGCGGCGCGGTGTACGCCTCGACGAGCCCGACGCCCCACCAGACCAGCGCGGACCAGACGACGCCGCACCACAGCACCGCGGCCGGCCACCACGCGAGCCGCCGCTCCGGCCGCAGCGCCACGGCCGTCGCCCCCGCGCCGAGCAGCGCGCAGAGCACGAGGACGGTGTCCGCGCCGGTGGCCGTGCGGGTGATGCCGAGCAGCAGCGCGACCGCGCCCGTGCCGGCGGCGGCGAGCTCGACCGCGAGCCGCGCGTGGTCGCCGGGGGTCCCGGGTGCGTGCCGGCGCAGGCGGTCGCCGAGCGCGGGGGCGGCCACCGCGGCCGCCGAGGCCAGCACTGCGACGACGGGCAGCAGGACGGGCGACCCGGAGCCGGGCAGGAGCACGGCGCCGGCGCAGATGACGACCACCGAGACCGTCGGCAGCACGAGGGCGGCGGCGGTGACGCGTGCCCACGCCGGTACCGGTCGGGTGCGGGTGTCGAGCAGCAGCACCTCGACCAGCAGCAGTGCGGCCGCCGCGCCGGCTCCCCACCAGGTGCGGTCGGCGGCGACGGCCGCGATCGCGAGCACCGCGGGGACCAGCGCGACGACGAGCACCCCGAGCCAGGTGTCGTCGGCCACCCGCGGCAGCACGGCGAGCGCCGCCGCGACGACGAGCAGCGCGACCGCGAGCCCGCCGAGCACGCCGGGCCCGTCCCAGCCCGACCACGCGAGCACGGCCGCGAGCACCGCGCCGGCGTAGGCCGTGGCGATCCCCACCAGGACCGCGCGGACGTCCCGCGGCAGCAGGGCGCGCGCCCGGAGCAGCAGGACGACGACGGCGACCGCGCCGACCGCCGTCGTCGGGCGGGACACCCAGGTCAGCAGGGCGAGGAAGGCGAGCTGGACGAACGCGGCCGTGGCGAGGGTGCCCCGCCACGGGGGTCGCGGGGCGGGGCGCACGAGCGGTGCGCCCGGGGCGTCCGGGGCGGTCCCCGGGAGGGCACCCGAGGCGACGGCACCCGGCGCGGCACCGGGCAGCTGCGCCACCCGCGTCGTCGCGGGCGTCCGCCGCGCCACCTCGACGAGCGCCGCCGCGAGCGCCAGCTCGGCCAGCAGCAGCGGGGCCGTCCAGGCGCGCAGCAGCGCGACCGCGACCCAGGCCGCGAGCACGACGCCGGCGGGCAGGCACGCCCGGCCGACGACCACCGCGGCGTGCTGCCGCAGCACGGTGACGCGGGTCGGGGCGGCGGGGCGCTGCGGGTGGACGGGCGGCAGGGGGCGGGCCGCCGGCGCGGCCACGCCGGACGCCGGG
>NZ_JAHVCI010000039.1:0-41107 GCF_019265565.1 Cellulomonas sp. PS-H5 | reverse complement strand
GCCGGGGCCTCGGGCTCGTCGGCCGGCGCGGCGGGGGTGCGCGACGGCAGGGCGCCGCGGGAGGGCAGGCCGCCGCGTGAGGGCAGCGGGGCCGGCTCGCCGGGGGCGGGTGCGACCAGCGGGGTCCAGCCGCCGGCCTCGGCCGCGACCTCGGGGGCCAGCGTGGCCTCGGCCGGGGCCGGCAGGACCACGTCCTGCTCCGCCGGGACGTCCGAGCGCACGGCGGGAGCGGCGGCCGGGGTCGCCTCGCCGGCGGTGCGGCGGCGCGGCAGGCCCGTCTGGGTCGCGCCGTCCGTGAGCGCGGCCAGGTCGACCGGGACGGCGACGGGTGCCTCGACGGTCGGCAGCGACCCGGTGGACGGGCCGGAGGCGCGGCCGGCGGCGGGCCCGGCGAGCGCCGGGTCGTTGGCGGTGAACAGCGCGACCGGGAACCGGACGACCGCGGCCGTGCCGGACAGCTCGCCCTGGGCGCGCTTGAGGACGACCTCGGCGCCGAGCCGCTGGGACAGGCGCGCCACCACGAACAGGCCGAGGCGCTGCGCGCCCAGGGCCTCGGTGGGCGACGTCGAGGAGATCGTCGCGTTCGCGGCCGCGATCTCGTCGGGCGACATGCCCAGGCCCTGGTCGACGATGCGGACCACGACGTGGTCGCCCTCGACGCCGGTCTGCACGACCACGGGGGTGCCCGGCTCGGAGAACAGCGTGGCGTTCTCCAGCAGCTCGGCGAGCAGGTGCGCGGCGCCCAGGGCGTTGAAGCCGTGCATCAGCGGGTCGGCGTCGAGCTCGAGCTGGACGCGGTCGTACTGCTCGATCTCGGACGACGCGGTGCGGACCACGTCGGACAGCGGCATGGCCTCGCGGAGGCGGCGGCCCGAGTCGATGCCCGCGAGCACGAGCAGCGACTCCGCGTTGCGGCGCATACGCGTGGCGAGGTGGTCCAGGCGGAACAGGTTCGCGAGGACCGCCGGGTCCTCCTCGGAGCGCTCGAGCGTGTCGATGAACGACAGCTGGCGGCCGAGCAGCACCTGGTCGCGGCGGGCGACGTTGACGAACATCTCGGCGATGGAGCCGCGGAGGGCGGCCTGCTCGCGGGCGACCTGGATCGTCGTCGAGTTGACGTCGTTGAACGCCTGGGCCAGCCGACCGACCTCGTCCTGCGACTCCACCGGGATGTTCGCCAGGGTGAGGTCCGGGGTCTCGCCCGGGACGGCCACCTGCTCGACCAGGCGGGGCAGCGTCTCGCGGACCGTGCCGGCGGCCGCGGTCAGGCGGCGCATCGGGACGACGATCCCGCGGGAGACGACGAGCGCGATGAGGATCGACAGCACGGCGGCGGCCGCGGCGATGCCACCGGTGAGGACCGCGCGCTCCTGCGCCTGGCCGGCCACCACGTCGGCGCGCTCGGTCGCGGACTCGAGCAGCTCGGTGCCCACGGGGCGCAGCGAGGCGAGCTCCGCGTTCACGAGGCTGTTCCACCGGGTGGGGTCCAGCGCGGAGACGGTGAGCTCGTTGCCGGACACCATCGACAGCTGCATGGCCGTGAGGTCGGCGTCCCGCGAGCTGAGCTGGATGCCCTGCAGGCGGAGGCTGTTGGTGCGCTCACGGGCGTCGGACCGGGCCTGGTCCTGGACCGCGAACAGGGCCGCCAGCTCCCGGACGTCGGAGGAGTTCGCGCCGTCGGCGTTCAGCACGCTCGTCGCGAGCGGCTGGGCGCGGAGCACCTGCTCGATCGTGTCGGCGATGGCGCCGTACGCGGACATGCGGCTCGCCAGGGACCGCTCCGACAGCGTCTCGGAGACGACCACGGGCACGTCGTTGTCGGCCGACACGATGTCGGTGTAGTTGCTGTCGACCAGCGTGCCCGGGATGGAGTCGGCGTCGACGCGGTCGCGGATCTCCACGAGTCGCGTGTGCTGGTCGGTCGCCTTCTGGACGGAGTCGGCCACGCGGGCGTCCAGGGTCGACAGGTCGATGTCGCGCAGCGCGGTGCCGAGCGCCGCGACCGCGTCGTCCGTCGCGGACCGGGCCGCGCTGAGGTTGCCGCCGAGGTCCGCGTCGGTGACCTGCTGCACCGAGAGCGTGCGCTCCTGCTGCAGGGCCTCGGCCGCGCGGGCGTAGAGCGGCATGACCGTCACGACGTCGCGCACGGTGGCGGCGGTGCGCGCCTCGCCCACCGACTGGGTGGTGATGTAGGCCGCGGTCAGCAGCAGGACGAGCACGGGCAGCGCGAGGACCGCCAGCACCTTGGTGCGGATGCCGAGCCTGCGCAGCATGTCGACCTGCCTCCCGATCCTCGCGTCCCACCTGGCCGTGCGGGCACGCCCAGGTCAAGGCACCCGTGGAGGGCCCCCGTCCGAACCTCATCGGCGCCACCGGGCCGCCACATGAGCGCATCGGCAGGATTCATCCACCCGTGTCCTGCGACGACACGGTGCGTAGGCTCGCACGATGGACGTGGTGCAGGTCAAGAGCCCGGGCGGACCGGAGCAGCTGCAGGTGGCCGAGCGGCCCGACCCGGAGCCCGGTCCCGGCGAGGTGCTGGTGCGCGTCGCGGCCGCCGGCGTGAACCGGGCGGACCTGCTGCAGCGCGAGGGCAGGTACCCGCCGCCGCCCGGTGCGCCCGACTGGCCGGGCCTCGAGGTCTCGGGCGTCGTCGCAGGTCACGGGCCCGGAGTCGACGCCGCCGTGTGGCCGCTCGGCGCCCGGGTCGCGGCGCTGCTGCCCGGCGGCGGCTACGCGACGGCCGTGACCGTGCCGGCAGGCCTGCTGCTGCCCGTGCCGGACGACGTCGACCTCGTGGACGCCGCCGGGCTGCCGGAGGCGCTGCTCACCTCGTGGACGAACGTCGTCGACGCGGGGCGGCTCGCGGCCGGCGACGTGCTGCTGGTCCAGGGCGGCTCCGGGGGTGTCGGGTCGGTCGCCGTGCAGCTGGGCGCCGCGCTCGGCGCCCACGTCGTCGCGACCGCCGGCGGGGCGGAGCGGGCGGAGCGGTGCCGGGAGCTGGGCGCCCGCACCGTCGTCGACCACCGCACGCAGGACGTCGCCGAGGCGGTGCGCGCGGCGACGGACGGGCACGGCGCGGACGTCGTCCTCGACGTCCTGGGCGCGGGCGGGCTCGCGACGAACCTGGCGGCGCTGGCCACCGGCGGCCGGCTCGTCGTCATCGGCACCCAGCGCGGGTCGCGGGGCGAGCTGGACCTGGGCCTCCTCATGGCCCGGCGCGGCAGCGTCATCGGCACCACCCTGCGCGCCCGCCCGCTCGCGGAGAAGGAGCGGATCGTCGCGGACGTGCGGGCGCAGGCGTGGCCGATGCTGTCCGACGGCCGGCTGCGCCCGGTGGTGCACGCGCGCATCCCCCTCGACCGCGCCGCCGACGCGCACCGGCTCCTGGACTCGGGCGAGGTGTTCGGCAAGGTGCTGCTGGTCCCGTGACCGCGGCGTCCTGCCCGGTGGTCGCGCAGGGGTGCCGTCCGCGCCCGCGCGCGAGAGGATGGCGCGCATGAGCGACTCCAGCACGGGCCCGCAGCGCCCCCGCGTCGTCGTGCTCGGCGGCGGCTCCGGCGACCCCGACGACCAGGACGGCGGGGCCCGCGCGTCCGCGGGAGCCGAGGGGCAGGCGGACGCGGCCGAGGAGGCCGCCGCCTCGGTCGGCCAGCCCGCGAAGGTCATGCGGATCGGCACGATGATCAAGCAGCTGCTCGACGAGGTGCGCAGCGCCCCGCTCGACGAGGCCGCCCGCGCCCGGCTCGCCGAGGTGCACGAGCGGTCGCTCCGCGAGCTCGAGGACGGGCTCTCCCCCGAGCTGATCGACGAGCTGCACCGGATCACGCTGCCGTTCGCCGACGAGCAGACGCCGAGCGACGCCGAGCTGCGGATCGCGCAGGCCCAGCTGGTCGGCTGGCTCGAGGGCCTGTTCCACGGCATCCAGACCGCGCTGGTGGCGCAGCAGATGGCGGCCCAGGCTCAGCTCACGCAGATGCGGCGGGCGCTGCCGGGCGGGCACGGCCCGGCCGGTCCGGTCGGCCCGGGCGGCGTCCCGGGGGCGCCGACGGCGGACCAGGGGCCCGGGCAGTACCTCTAGGCCTGCCGCTCGGCCGAGGCCGGCTCCGTGGTCTCCCCCGGTGCACGGCGCGTCGCGGTCAGCACGATCGCCACCGACACGCACAGCAGCCCGACGACCTCCCAGCCGTGGGGCCACTGCCGCAGCGCGACGGCGCCGACCACCGCGGCGGTCGCGGGCAGCATCGCCAGCAGCACGGCGAACGTCGCCGCGGTGACCCGGCGGAGCACGACCTGCTCGATCGCGTACGGGACGACCGAGGACAGCACCGCGATGCCGACGACGGCGAGCGCCAGGCCGACGTCGGTCAGCACCGGCGCGGCCGGCGCGGCGAGGAAGGGCGCACCGACGAGGGCCCCGGCGGTCATGCCGACCGCGAGCGAGGCGATGCCGTCGGGTGCGGGACGCTCGCCGTCCGGGTCGGCCGCGCCGGCGTCCCCCGCAGGCCGCCGCGCCCCGTGGGCCACCCGGCGCCCGAGCAGGATGTACCCCGCCCAGCACGCCGCGGCGATGCCGATGGCGACCAGCCCCCGCACCGAGTCCTCGCCGCCGGTGCTGAGCTCCACCCCGGCGAGCAGCACGACCCCGAGCGCCGCGACGACGATGCCGAGCCGCTCCCGCCAGGTCCGCCCGGTGACCGCGGCGACGGCGACGGGCCCGAGGAACTCGATCGCCACGGCAGTGCCGAGCGGCAGCACGTCGATGGCGACGTAGAAGGACACGTTCATCGCGGCGAGCACCACGCCGAACGCCGCGGCCGCGCCGAGGTCGGCCCGGGTCCACCGCGCGCGCCAGGGGCGGCGCCAGGCCAGCAGCACCAGCGCGGCGACGGCGATCCGGAGCCAGGCGACGGTCGGCGACGGGATCACGGCGAACAGCGCGACCGCGAGCGCGGCGCCGCCGTACTGCGCGAGGCCGGAGACGGCGAACAGCGCCGGCGCCGGCACCCGCCCCACCACGCCGCCCGCTCGTCCGCTCATCGCCCACGCACTCTACGGGCCCGCACGGCAGTGGAGCGTTCTGCCGGACACGCCGGTGCGTGTCGGGCAGAACGCTCCACTCGCGGGGTGCGTGCCCGGGGGTCAGCCCTTGACGGAGCCCGCCAGGAGGCCGCGCACGAAGTACCGCTGCAGCGAGATGAACACGATGAGCGGCACCACCATGGAGATGAACGCCCCGGCGGTCAGCACGTGCCAGTCGCCGCCGCGGCTGCCCGCCATCTCGGCGACCGCCACGGTCAGCGGCCGGGAGTTCGGCGACGCGAACGTCAGGCCGACCAGCAGGTCGTTCCAGACCCAGAGGAACTGGAAGATGCCGAACGCCGCGATGGCCGGGACCAGCAGCGGCAGCAGCACCCGGAAGAAGATCTTCACGTGCCCCGCGCCGTCGACGCGGGCGGCCTCCACGAGGGACGACGGGATGTCCTTCATGAAGTTGTGCAGCAGGAAGATCGCCAGCGGCAGGCCGAAGATCGAGTGCGACAGCCAGACCGTCCAGAACGACCCGGCGACGCCCGCGCTCACGTAGTCGCGCAGCAGCGGCACGAGCGCCACCTGCAGCGGGACGATCTGCAGCGCGAACACCGCGACGAACAGGATGTTGCGGCCCTTGAAGTCGATCCACGCGAACGCGTACGCCGCGAGCAGGGCGATCGTGATCGGGATGATCACCGCGGGGATCGTGATCACGAACGAGTTGACGAAGTACGTCGCCAGGTTCGCCCCGGAGCCGAACAGCGCCTGGTCGTAGTTGTCGAGCGTGAACTCGGCCTCGCCGTTGAACAGCCCGCCGAACACGGTCCACCAGCCGGAGCGGCGGATGTCGAGCTCGGGCCGGAACGACGTGACGAGCAGGCCCACCGACGGGATCGTCCACAGGATCGCGATGAGGATCGCCGCGAACGACGCCCACGGGGAGGACAGCCGGCCCTTGGTCGCGATCGCGCGCCGCTCGAGGCGGCTCAGCCGGCGCTGGCGTCCCGGCTCGCCGCCGGCGTCGGCGGTCTCCTCGAACGCCTCGGCGAACGGCCCGGTCGGGGGGAGCGGGGTGGTGGTCATCGGATCTCCTCCGACTTGCGCAGCTGCCGCACGTTGTAGACGACGATCGGCACGACCAGGATGAACAGGATCACCGCGAGCGCGGCGCTGAGCCCCTGGTTGTTCTGCCGGAACGCCTGCGTGTAGAACTCGTTCGCGATGACCTGCGTGTTGAACTGCCCGCCGGTCATGGTGCGGACGATGTCGAACACCTTGAGCGTGCCGATCGCGATCGTGGTGAGGACGACCACCAGCGCCGGCCGGATGGACGGCACGGTGATGTAGCGGAACATCCGCATCCCGCCGAGCCCGTCCAGGCGCGCGGCCTCGACGATGTCGTCCGGGATCGCCTTGATGGCCGCCGACAGCACGGTCATCGCGAAACCGGTCTGGATCCACACCATCACCACGATGAGGAACACCGTGTTCCACGGGGAGTTGATGAGGAACTGCTGCGGCTCCAGGCCGACCCAGACCAGCACCTGGTTGAGCAGACCGGTCTGCTTCACACCGGGCTGGTCCGGCTTGAACTCGTAGACGAACTTCCAGATGATCGACGCGCCGACCATCGAGATCGCCATCGGGATGAACACCAGCGCCTTGGCGAGCTTCTCGAACCGCGTGCGGTCGACCAGCACGGCGTAGACCAGGCCGATCAGCGTCGACGCGATCGGCACCAGGATCACCCAGATCGCGGTGTTGGTGAGCACGCTCTGGAACTGCCCGCCCGTGAGCACCCGGGTGTAGTTGTCCACGCCGATGAACTCGTTGCCCCGCTTGTCGAAGAACGAGTTCCACAGGGTCAGCACCGCGGGCCGCACGAGGCCCCACGCCAGCAGCAGCAGCGCGGGTCCCGCGAACGCCGCGGCGACGACCCACCGGGGGACCCGCTTGGGCCGGTCCACCAGGAACAGGATCGCGCCCATGACGACCACGAACAGCGCGACCGCCAAGAACATCAGGGCGAACTTCTCGCCCACCGAGCTCGCGCTCGTCAACCAGCTCATGTACGCCTCCGAACCGGACGGGCCCGCCCGGCGGGACGGGGGGTGGTGCCCCCGCGCCCCGCCGGGCGGGCCGTCAGCCGATCAGTCGATCGATGCCCGACCCGTCAGGATCCGGCGGGCCAGGAGTCCTCGACGGACTTCGCGGCGTCCTCCGTGGAGGTGCCGGTCAGCCAGTTGACGATCGCGGTCCAGAAGGTGCCGGCGCCGACCTCGCCCGGCATCAGGTCGGACGCGTCGAACCGGATCACGGAGTTCGGGTCGGCGAGGATCTCGGCCGACAGCTGGTCGAACTCGGTGGCCAGGTTCTCGGGGTCCAGACCGTTGTTGGCGCTGACCCAGCCGCCCATCGGGGTGGTCTTGGCCTTGGTGTTGGCCCAGTCCGCGCTCGACAGGTAGGTCTGGAACGCCTGCACCTCGGGACGGTCGTCGAACGCCGCCACGAACTCGCCGCCGCCCAGGACCGGCTTGATGTCGGTCTGGTTGGTCGGCAGGTAGAAGGCGTAGACGTCGCCGTCCGGCGCGACCTCGGTGCCCTCGGGCCACTGGGTCTGGTAGAAGTTCGCCGCGCGGTGCAGCCAGCAGGTGCCGTCGAGGATCGGGAAGCCCGCGTCCGTCCACGGCGTGGTGGCGATCGAGTCGACGCCGCCGAGGCCGGCGTTCACGTACTCGTCGTTCTTCAGGATCTCGCCCGCGGTGTCCCAGGCCTCGATGATCTGGGGGTCGTTGAACGGGATCTCGTGCGTGTACCACTGGTCGTAGACCTCGGGCCCGGCGGTGCGGAGCACGATGTCCTCGATGAAGTCGGTGCCCGGCCAGCCGGTGGCGTCACCGGACTCGACGCCCGCGCACCACGGCATGGCGCCGTCCTCGACGATCTGGTCGGACAGGGCGATCAGGTCGTCCCAGGTCTCGGGGACCTCGTAGCCGGCGTCCTCGAACATCGAGGGCGAGTACCAGACGTACGACTTCACGTTGGAGCCCAGCGGGGCCGCGTAGAACGTCCCGTCGACGGTGCCGTACTCCTTCCACGACTCGCTGAAGAACTCGTCGACGTTCGCGACGGTGGCGTCCGGCGCCGGGACGATCGCGTCCGGGAAGTCCGTGACGATCGTGTTCAGCAGACCGGGCTGCGGGAGGTACGCGATGTCGGGCGCGTTGCCGGCCTGGATGCGGACGAGCAGCTGCGCCTCGAACTCGCGCGAGCCCTCGTACTCGACGGTGACGCCGGTGCACTCCTCGAACGGGTCGTAGGAGTCCTCCTGCGTCTGCTGCTCGGGCTCGACGATCGACGTGTAGACCGAGACGGTCGTGCCGTCGAGGTCGCCGAACTCGTCGAACACGGAGCAGTCGATCTCGTTCGCGGCGTCGGTGTCGCCGCCGCCGCTGGTGCCCCCGTCACCGGAGTCGCCGGAGTCGCCGGAACAAGCCGTGAGCGCGAGCGCCAGCCCGAGCCCGCCGGCCACTGCGGCGCTCGCGCCGCGACGACGGATCCTCATCATGCGTCTGCCTCCACCTCGTCGTGGTTGCGGGCCGAGGCGGGTACGCCTCGGTGCGTGGGTCATATGCAAGCGTTTACATGGCTGGCGCACAACCACCTGACGGGTTCCGACTTGTCACGATTTGGTCACATGGACGCGCGGTCGGCCCGATTCCGGCTCGTCCCGGTTCGTCCCCATGGCCTCGCCGTCGACCCGCGCTCGACCAGCACCGTCGGGAACACGACCTCCTCCGGCACCGGCGCGCCGGTGATCATCTCCAGCAGCATGGACGCCGCGGTGACCCCCTGCTCCTGCGCGTTCTGCACCATCGTGGTCAGGCCGAGGTGCTCGCCCATGTCGTGCCCGTCGACGCCGACGACCGACACGTCCTCGGGCACCCGCAGGCCGCGGTCCCGCAGCGCCAGCAGCGCGCCCATCGCCATCTCGTCCGACGCCGCGAACACCGCCGTCACGTCGGGGCGCCGGTCCAGCAGCGCGTGCATCGACGCGCGGCCGCCCCGGACGTCGAAGTGCCCGTGCACCTCGAGGCCCTCGGTCGCCAGCCCGCGCGCGGCCAGCTCGGCGCGCCAGCCCTCGGCCCGGCGCACGGCCGGCGACCACGGCAGGGTGTCGTCCGGCTCCCCCGACAGGTGCGCGATCACGGTGTGGCCGAGGTCCGCCAGGTGCGTGACCGCGCGGCGCGCGGTGCCGACGTCATCCAGCCCGACGGTGACGTGGCCCGGCGCGCCCGCGCCGACGAACACCAGCGGGTAGCCGAGCTCGTCGAGCAGCGCGACCTCCTCCGCCTCGAGCGGGAGCCCCACGACCAGCACGCCGTCGACGCGGCGGCGCAGCACGTCCGGGTCCAGCCGCAGCCGCCGGACCTCCCGAGACACCTCGAACGTGTAGAGCAGCGCGTCGAAGTCCTCGACCCGCAGGGACCGCTCCGCGCCCTCGATCACGTTCGCGAAGAACCAGTGCGCGACCCACGGCGTGATGAGGCCGATCGTCCGCGTCCGCCCCGAGGCGAGCGACGCGGCGGACGGCGACGGCACGTACCCCAGCTCGTCGGCGGCCCGGCGCACCCGCTCGCGCGTGGCGGCGGTGACGTTCGGCAGGCCGCGCAGCGCGCGCGACACGGTCGCGGTGGACACCCCGGCAGCCCGGGCCACGTCGACGATGCCGTGCGCCATGGCGGGGATTGTGCTCCGCCAGGGAGGCGGCGGTCCACCCTGTCGGGCGACCGGTTGCCGTGGGAGCGCTACCGCTTTCCGCCCCGCGTCAGGCCGGCGCGTGCCCGACGGTCCGCAGCACGGCGACCACGCCGTCGTCCTCGACCGTGCCCGTGACCTCGTCGGCCGCGAGCCGCACGAACTCGGGCGCGTGCCCCATCGCGACGCCGCGCGCGGCCCAGCGGAGCATCTCGACGTCGTTGCCGCCGTCGCCGACCGCGACGGTCGCGAACGGCTCGACGCCCAGGTCGCGACGCAGCTCCTCCAGGGCGCTCGCCTTGGAGACGCCACCGGGGGTCAGGTCGAGCCAGGCGCTCCAGCCGACCGCGTAGGACACCTGGTGCAGGCCGACGCGCTCGACGAGCTCGCGGAACTCCTCGGGGGTGCTGCCCGGGTCCCGCACGACGACGCGGGTGGCGGGCTGCGCGACGAGCTCGTCGAACGGCAGCACCGTCTGGTCGCCGGTGAGCTCGTGGTCGGGGAACGGCCGGGACACCCGGAAGCCGTGGCCCAGGTCCTCGACGGCGAACAGCGCGTCGGGCAGCTCGGCCTGCAGCACCCGGAGCGCGGGCTCGGGGTCGAAGGTGGTCGTGCTCGTGACCTCGTAGCCCTGCGGGGCCTCCGGGTCGAGGCGCGCGGTCACGGCGCCGTTCGAGCACACGACCCAGCCGGTCGTGATCCCGAGGTCGGTGGCCACCGGCACCGCGCTGCGCACGCCGCGGCCGGTCGCGAGCACGACGTGCGCGCCCGCGTCGCGGACCGCGGCCACGGCCTCGCGCACGGCGGGCGACACCGCGCCGTCGTAGGACAGCAGCGTGCCGTCGACGTCGAGGGCGACGAGCGTGCCGGCCGCCGTGCGCGGGTGCGTCATCGGGATCCGCCCCCCACGGGCTCCAGCACCTCGAGGCCGCCGAGGTACGGCCGCAGGCCCTCCGGGACCCGCACCGAGCCGTCGGCCTGCTGGTGGTTCTCGAGGATCGCGACGATCCACCGGGTGGTCGCGAGCGTGCCGTTCAGCGTCGCGACCGGCCGGACCTCGCCGTCGGCGGTGCGCTCGCGCACCCCGAGCCGGCGCGCCTGGAACGTCGTGCAGTTGGAGGTCGAGGTGAGCTCCAGGAACCGCTCCTGGCTGGGCAGCCACGCCTCGCAGTCGAACTTGCGGGCCGCGCTCGACCCGAGGTCGCCCGCCGCGGTGTCGATGACCCGGTACGGCAGCTCGACGAGGCGGAGCATCTCCTCCTCCCAGCCGAGGATCCGGCGGTGCTCGTCCGCGGCGTCCTCGACGGTCGTGTAGGAGAAGGCCTCGACCTTGTGGAACTGGTGCACCCGGATGATGCCGCGGGTGTCCTTGCCGTAGGACCCGGCCTCGCGGCGGTAGCAGGCCGACCAGCCGGCGTACCGCAGCGGGCCGGCCGACAGGTCGAGGATCTCGCCCGAGTGGTAGCCGGCGAGTGCGACCTCGGAGGTGCCGACCAGGTACAGGTCGTCGGCCTCCAGGCGGTAGATCTCGTCCGCGTGCGCGCCGAGGAACCCGGTGCCGGCCATGACCTCGGGCTTGACCAGCGTCGGCGTGATGACCGGCGTGAAGCCCGACTTCAGCGCGAGGTCGACGGCCGCGTTCAGCAGGGCGAGCTCCAGGCGGGCGCCGATGCCAGTCAGGTAGTAGAACCGGGCGCCGGACACCTTCGCGCCACGCTCGGTGTCGATCGCTCGCAGGCCCTCACCCAGCTCCAGGTGGTCGCGGACGGCGAACTCGGCGCCGTACTCGGCGCCGAAGTCGCGGGGCGTGCCCTCGTGCCGCAGGACCACGTAGTCGTCCTCGCCGCCCGCGGGGACGCCGTCCTCGACGACGTTGCCGATGCGGCGGGCCAGCTCGGTCGCGAGCTCGTCCGCGGCGTCGGCGTCGGCCTGGAGCGCCTTGACCTGCTCCGCGAGCTGCTTCGCGTGCGCGAGCAGGGACTGCTTCTCCTCGCCCTGCGCGGAGGCGACCTTCTTGCCGAGCGCCTTCTGCTCCGCGCGCAGGCTCTCGAAGTCGGTGAGCGCGGCACGCCGCCGGGCGTCCGCGTCGAGCACCTGGTCCACCAGGGCCGGGTCGTCGCCGCGGGCCACCTGGCTCGCGCGCACGACGTCCGGGTCCTGGCGCAGCAGCTTGAGATCGATCACGCTCCCGAGCCTACCGACCGCCGCCGCGGGGCCGCGCCGCGAACCGGAGGCGGCGGCCCACCCCCGGCGCGTAGATTCTGGGCATGACCTGGGAGGGATGGCTGGCCGTCGCCGCCGCCGCGCTGTCCGTCGCCGCTCTCGTCGTCGCCGTGGTCGCGTGGCGCGCGACCGCCGCCGAGCGCCGCGCCCGCCGCGCCGCCGGGATCCTCGGGACCGCGGCGAGCCACCACGCCTCCGTGACCACCCCCGCGCAGCCGGAGCCGCACCGCCCTCTCGTCGCCTTCGTGGCCAACCCGTCGAAGCCCGACGTGCCCGATCTGCGGGCGACCGTCCGCCGCGCGTGCGCCGAGCAGTACCTCCCCGAGCCGCTGTGGCTCGAGACCACCCTGGAGGACCCCGGCATCGGGCAGACCAAGGACGCGGTCGCGCGCGGCGCGGACATCGTCGTGGCGCTGGGCGGCGACGGCACGGTGCGCGCCGTGGCCGAGGCGCTGGTCGGTACCGGCGTGCCGATGGGCCTCGTGCCGGTCGGCACCGGGAACCTCCTCGCGCGGAACCTCGACATCCCGATCGGCGACCCGCTGGCCGCGCTGCAGATCGCGCTCGACGGCACCGACCGCACGATCGACGTCGGCTGGCTGAAGGTGCTGAAGTACGAGTCCGGCGTCGACGACGACATCGCGGAGGCGGCCGACGACCTGCCCGCGGACACCGACGTCCCGCGGGACCACATCTTCCTGGTGATCGCCGGGGTGGGCTTCGACGCGGCGATGGTCGCCGACGCGGACGACGAGCTCAAGGCGAGGGTCGGCTGGGTCGCCTACTTCGTCGCCGGCATCAAGCACCTGCACGGCCGCCGGCTGCGGACCACGGTCCGGCTGGACGACGCGCCGGGCGAGCCCGCGCGGGTGCGCAGCCTGCTCATCGGCAACTGCGGCCGGCTGCCCGGCGGGATCACGCTGCTGCCGGACGCGGTGCTGGACGACGGCTGGCTCGACGTCGCGGCGATCGACACCCGCGGCGGCGTCGCGGGCTGGGCGCAGCTGTTCGGCGAGGTGGTGCTGCAGGGCGTCGGCGTCCGCAGCCAGCTGCCCGCGAAGATCGGCCGGATCGACCACGCCCGCGCCCGCGAGGTGCACGTCGAGGTGTCCGGCGGCGAGTACGTGCAGGTGGACGGCGACGTGATCGGCCAGGTCACCGAGCTGTCGGCGCGGGTCGAGCCCGGCGCGCTGGTCGTCCGGGTCGCGAAGGCCTGACGGCGCCCCGCGCGGCTCAGACCGACGCGCCCCCGCGCACCGAGCGCAGCCAGTCGCGGGCCGTGCGGAAGTCGGCGTCCGCCGTGCCGATGTGCACGTCCGCGGCCCGCCGGTCGGCCCGCGGGTAGGAGCCCAGGTAGCGCACGTGCGGGCACACCCGGTGCAGGCCCATGAACGCCTCGCCCATCCGCTCCTCGGAGATGTGCCCCTCGGCGTCCATCGAGAACGAGTACCGCCCGAGCGAGTCGCCGATCGGCCGGGACTCGATCCGGGACAGGTTCACGCCGCGGGCCGCGAACTGCTCGAGCATCGTGAGCAGCGCGCCGGCCTCGTTGCTCGGCAGGTGCACGACCAGGGTGGTCTTGTCGGCGCCCGTCGGCGGCGGGACCTCCCCCGGGCGGCCGACGACGACGAACCGGGTGACGGCGTTCGGGTTGTCCGCGACGCCCTCGGCGAGCACCTGGCCCTCGAGCCCGTAGTGCGCGGGCGCGGCGGGCGGCACGAGCGCGGCGTCGAAGCCCAGCGCCCCGCCGTCCGCGCCGGCGCCGGCCTCGGCCAGCAGCGCGGCGGGCGCGGTGTTGGACGTCGCGGGCAGGTGCACGGCGCGCGGCGCGTGCTCCCCGAGCCAGCGGCGGCACTGCACCCAGGCGTGCGGGTGGGCGGCGACCCGGCGGACGTCCGCGAGCGCCACCCCGGGCCGCCCGACCAGCGTGAAGCCGACCGGCACGAGCACCTCGCGCTGCAGCACCAGCGGGTCCCCCACCGCGAGCGCGTCGAGCGTGGCGGTGACGCCGCCCTCGATGGTGCTCTCGATGGCGACCACGGCGTGGTCGGCCGCGCCGGACCGGACCGCCTCGATCGCGCTGACCACGTCGGTCTGCGGCAGGTACTCCGCCTCCTCGGGGCCGGCGACCTGCCGCAGCGCCACCTCGGTGAACGTGCCCGCGGGGCCGAGGTAGGCGTAGCGCGGACGCGGCATCGTGGACCTCCTGGGGACGGCCGCCGCGCGGGCGCGCGACGGGTGTGGCCGGGGCGTGCGCGGGCTGTGCGGCGCGGGTGGACGTGCCGCGGGGAGTCGCTCGCCACGACGCCACCGACAGTAGTGCGCCCGTACCCTGGGCCGGTGCCCCTGTCCACGCCTCAGCCGCGCGCGGCTGCCCGCCCCGCGCCCGCCCGACCCGCCACCGCCCGGGTGGTCGCCGCGGCGCTGGCGGCGCTGCTGACGGTCGCCGCGGGCTGGGTCGCCGCCGCTCCCCGGGCCGCGGCGGCGGACGGTGCGGACGAGGCTGCGGACCGCGCCCCCGTGGTCCTCGTCGGGGTCGCCGGCCTCCGCTGGGACGACCTCGGCTCGCTGACCACGCCCGCTCTGTGGGAGCTGTCCCGGAGCGCGTCGCTGGGCACCACGGTCGTGCGCAGCGCGATCTCGTTCACCTGCCCGTCGATGGGCTGGCTGGCGGTCTCGGCCGGCGGCCGCGCGACGGACCTGGCGGTCGCGGACGGCACGTGCCGCACGCTGCGCGACCCGCTGGCGAACGGCGCGGTGCCCGGCTGGGCCGACTACCAGGAGGCGATGTCGGCCTCGTCGTACGACTCCCGGCTGGGCCTGCTGGGCGACACCGTCGCCGCGGCGGGCGTGACCGCCACGGGCATCGGGCCGGGTGCCGCGATCGCGCTCTCCGACGCGGACGGCACGCCCGTCGGCACGCACGTGCGCGCGCCGGCCGGCACCTCCGCGCTGGAGGGCGCCGTCGCGACCGGGCTCGAGGGCTCGCAGCTCGTGGTCGTCGACGCCGGCACCGTGCGGGACCCGGGCTACCAGACCCGCGGCCGGTCCGACGGGGACGCCGACGCCCCGGCGGACAACCAGGACGAGCCGCCGCTGTCCGGGACGGACGTGGTGATCGAGCCCACCCGGGCCGAGCAGGTGCAGGACATCGACGCGCGCATCGGGGCGGTGCTGGACGCCGTCGCCGACGCGGACGACGACGCGACCGTCCTGCTGTTCTCGGTCGCGGACTCCAACCGCCGCGCGAACCTGCAGGTCGCGGCGGCGGCGGGCCCGACGCCGGACGGCGGGCGCTACGAGGGCGGTCTCATCGGCTCCTCGTCGACCCGGCAGGACGGCTTCCTGCAGACCACCGACATCGCCCCGACCGTGCTCGAGGCGCTGGGGATCCGCGACCAGGCGCCGACCGGCGCGCTCGTCGGCTCGCTGATCCGGTACAGCCCCGACGACGCGACGGCCGGCGCGCGGGTGGCGTACCTCATCGACCAGAACCGGCACGCCCAGGCGGCCGCGCCGCTGGTCGGCGGGTTCTACGTGCTCTGGGTCGGCCTGAACCTGGCGCTGTACCTGCTGGTCGTGGTCGGGCTCAACAACCGGGTGCGGCTGTGGTGGTCCGGCCTGCTCGCCCGGCTGCGCCGCCGGCCGCCCGGGGCCGGGCACCCGCGCCGCGTGCTGCACGGCCTGCGGATCGGGGCCGTCGCGGTCGCGGCGGTGCCGGTCTCGACCTTCCTCGCCAACCTGCTGCCCTGGTGGCGGTCGGGCGACCCCGCGTGGGCGCTCGCCGGCGTGGTCGCGCTGTTCGTCGCGGCGATCGTCGCGGTCACGCTCGGGCCGCCCTGGTGGCGCGGGCGGCTGCTCGGCCCGATGGGCGCCGTCGGCGGCCTCACGGCGCTCGTGCTCGCGGTCGACGTCGCCACCGGCGCCCGCCTCGCGCTCGACTCGATGATGGGACCGGGCTCGCTGGTCGCCGGGCGGTTCTACGGCTTCGGGAACCCGGCGTTCGCGCTGTTCGCGACGGCCATGGTGCTCACGGCGGTGGCGTTCGCCGACCCGCTGCTGCGCGCCGGGCGGCGCGGCCTCGCCGTCGCGGTGGTCGCCGCCGTCGGCCTGGTCGCGGTGGTGATCGACGGCGCCCCCTCGATCGGCGCGGACTTCGGCGGACCCCCGGCGCTGGTCCCCGGGTTCGCGATCCTGGCCCTGCTCGCCGCCGGCGTCCGGCTGACCTGGCGCCGCGTGGTCGCGGTCCTGGCCGCCGGCGTGGTCACCGTCGTCGGCATCGCGCTGGCGGACTGGCTGCGGCCCGCGGACCAGCGCACCCACCTGGGTGCGTTCATCGAGACCGTGCTCGACGGCGGCCTGTGGACGGTGGTGGTGCGCAAGGGCGAGACCAACCTGCGCATCCTGTTCGGCAGCGAGCAGACGCTGCTCGCGATCGGCGGCCTCCTGCTCGTGGTGCTGCTGGTCGGCCGCCCCGCCCGCTCGGCCGTGAGCGCCCCCGACGGCGGCCCGTACGCGTGGCTGTCCGCGGGCGCGCCGCTCCGCCAGATCGGCACCGACGCCCCGATGCTGATGAAGGGCCTGGTCGCGCTCGCCGTCACGCTCGGCGTCGGCTTCGCGCTCAACGACTCGGGTGTGGTCGTCCCGGCGACCGGCATCGGCCTGGCCGTGCCGCTGCTCGCCGCGGCGTGCTCGACCTGGATGCTGCTCCAGCAGCCGGCGGCTCAGCGCGGCCCGGGCAGCCTCGCCCCGACCATGCCGGGGAGCACCGGCCCCGGCACCTCGACCGGGCGGACGGCGTCGGCGAAGGCGCAGGGCCTGCCGAACAGGTAGCCCTGCGCCAGGTCGCAGCCCAGCGAGCGCAGCGCGGCGTACCGGGCCTCGTCCTCCACGCCCTCGGCGATGACGTCGGCGCCCAGCGACCGGCCCAGCGCGACGACCGCCTCGACCACGCCCGCCGCCCGCGGGCCGGCCGCGCCGGACCCGCCGAGCTCCTGCACGAACGACTGGTCGATCTTGAGCAGCGTGACGGGGTAGTCGTGCAGCCGGGACAGCGACGAGTACCCGGTGCCGAAGTCGTCGATGGCGACGCCGACGCCGATCTCCCGCAGCGCGCGCAGCATCGGCACCGCCCGGGCGTCGTCCGCGAGCGCGCTCTCGGTGACCTCGATGCCGAGCCAGCTCGCGGGCGCGTCGTACGCGGCGAGCAGGTCCACGACCAGGGTGATGAGGTCGGCCCGGTCCTGCCCCGCGGCGAACTGCCGGGGCGACACGTTCACCCAGACCCGCAGCCCGGCGCCGGTGCCGCGGTTGTGCGCGGTGACCTCCGCGAGCGCGCGGTCCAGCGCCCAGGCGCCGAGCTCGCCGATCAGGCCGGTCTCCTCGGCGACCGGGATGAACTCGGCGGGCGAGACGGGTCCGCGGGTGCGGCTGGTCCAGCGCATGAGCGCCTCGACCCCCTCGACCCGGCCGGTGACCAGGTCCACCTCGGCCTGGTAGACGAGGGACAGCTCGCCCTCGTCGACGGCGCGGCGCAGGTCGGCGGCCATGGTCAGCCGCTGCCGCGCGTGGTCGGCGCCGTGGTCCTCGTACCACTGGTGGCAGCCGCCGCCCGCCGCCTTGGCCCGGTACATCGCCACGTCGGCGCACCGGAGCAGCTCGTCCCACGCGATCCCGCCGGGCTCGGCGTGCACGACCCCGACCGAGCAGCCGACCGCGAACTCCTCGCCGCGGACCGCGAACGGCTCGTCGAAGGCGGCGACGAGCCGCAGGGCGACCTCCTCGGCGACGGCCGCGGTCGCGTCGGGGAGCAGCACGACGAACTCGTCGCCGCCCAGCCGCGCGGCGACCGCCCGGTCCGGCAGGTCGGCACCGACGCGCTCCGCGGCCCGCTGCAGCAGCTGGTCCCCGACCACGTGGCCGTAGGAGTCGTTCACGAGCTTGAACCGGTCCAGGTCGAGCAGCAGCAGCGCGGTCCCGGCCCGCGAGGTCGCCAGCGCCGCGACCGCGCGCTCCCGGGCGAGGTCCCGGTTCGCCAGGCCGGTCAGCGGGTCGTGGGTCGCGGCGTGCGTCAGCCGGTCCTGGGCCTCCCGGAACCGGGTGACGTCCCGGGCCACGACCAGCACCGAGTCCACCGTGCCGTCGGGGCCGCGCTCGGGCACCGCCCGGACGTCGTACCAGTGCCCCCCGACCTGCGCGGACATGCTGATCTGACGGCGCGGGTCCGCGTCGCCGTCGACGCCGCGGTCCTCGGAGATGGCGATCATGTGGTGCGCGAGCGCCCGCACGGAGTCCATGACCGGGGACCGGCCGGCGAGGTCGCCGACCCGGGAGCCGAGGTCGGCGTCGGTGACGCGGGCGGCGCGGCGCATGGCCTCGTTGACGAACCGGAGCCGGGCGTCGCCGTCCACCCGCGCAAGCGCGTCCGGGGTGTTGCGGGTGATCGACTCGAGGTCGCGCGTCCGGGCGGCGAGCGCGCGGGTGCGGTCGGCGGCGACCTCGACCGCCCGGAGCTCCGCGGCGGCGCGCGACGCGATGAGGCCGACCACGAGCGCGGTCAGCACCGCGCCCCCGAGCAGCGGGAGCGGTGCGAGCGGTCCGACCGCGTCCCGCGGCTCCGCGGCGAGCGTCCAGGTCCGGCCCGCGACCGGCACCGTCACGGCGAGCCGGCCGCCCGCGGCGGGGCGCGCGTCGCCGTCCTCGGCGAGCACGCCGAGGACCGTGGCGCCGTCGCTGACGACGGCGGCGTCGCGGGGCCGGGCGGTCACCGCGTCGAGCAGCGGCGCGACGGCGAACGTCGTGACGGTCCAGCCGAGCAGCCGGCGCCGGCGCTCGCCCTCGCTCCCCGGCGCCTCCGGGGAGTCGAAGACGGGCACCGCGATCGCGGCCTCGGCCTGCTGGGCGGCGCCCGCCCGCGCCAGCTTGCCCGCGTCGGAGGAGTCGAGCGCGGGCGACGTGGCCCGGTACGGCGCGCTCAGCACCGGCTGGCCGGAGTCGCGCGCGGCCGCGAGCGCGCCGGCGACCGCCGCCGCCCCGTCGGCGTCGCCGACGCCGGACGCCAGCGCGTCGAGCAGCGAGGAGGGCCCGAGCCGGACGACGCGGGCGGCGTGCACCTCCCCCGGCACCGACGCCGCCCCCGTGGGTCGCAGGTCGACGGGCCCGGCGCGGTCCGCCGGGCTCGCGGGCGCCGGGAGCCACGCGACGCCCGAGGTGAGGACCGGCCCGGAGCCGGGCCGTGCCGCGGGGTCGGCCTCGAGCGCGGGTGCGCCCGCCAGCACCCGCAGGTGGCCCTCCCAGGCCGCCGCGGCGTCGTCCCACGCCGCGCCCGCGGCGGGCGTCAGGAGGGACGCCGACGTGGACGCCACCCGGACCTGACCGCCGAGCCGCGCCACCAGGGCCTCCGCGGACACGGCGAGGTCGGCGCGCGTCGCCTGCTCCGCGCGGTCCTGCTGCTGGTGCGCGTCGAACGCGGAGGCGAGCAGCGACAGGGCCAGCCCGACGGGCACGAGCACGGCCACGACCAGCCGCACCCGCCTGCGGGCGCGACCGCGCGCGTCGACCTGCATGCGCACCCCCTCCCCGAGCCCGCGCGGCGGCGGCCCCTGCCGACCGGGCCCGCCGTACCCGTCCCATCGGCCGCCGGGCGCGGGCAGGCGACCTCGGGGCCGAAGTTCACCCGGGTGCCGCCCCCCGACCACCCACCCGCGAGCCGGTGCCCCCGGAGCGGGCCCGTCTCACCTACACTCGCGTCCGTGATCTTCAAGTCCGTGGGCGAGGGCAGGCCCTACCCCGACCACGGCCTGGTCACGCCCAAGCAGTGGGCCGACGTGCCGCCGCGCCAGGTGCGTCTGGACGAGCTGGTCACCACCAAGCGGACCCTGAACCTGGACAACCTGCTGTCCGAGGACTCGACGTTCTACGGCGACCTGTTCGCGCACGTCGTGCAGTGGCGCGGCGTGCTGTACCTGGAGGACGGCCTGCACCGCGCGGTGCGCGCCGCCCTGCAGCAGCGGCCCGTGCTGCACGCGCGCGTCCTCGTGATCGAGTCCGATGAGCGCTGACCGCACGCCGGACGCCGCGCGCCAGCGCCGCCGCCGGCACACCCGGGAGCGCCAGGCCGTCGTGTTCGGCGTGCTGCTCGGCGGCCTGGCCGTCGCCGCGTTCGGCGCCGCCGCCGTGTACACCGGCAACGTCTCGCTGCCGTTCCTGTCCCGGGACTTCTCGTCGCCCGAGCCGACCGGCCTCGCGGCCGTGAACTCGCCGTGCCCGCCGGAGGGCGCGACGCCCGTTCCGTACGGCCAGGTCACCGTCAACGTGCTCAACGGCACCACCCGGGTCGGGCTCGCGGGCGACACCGCGTCGGCCCTGTCGTCGCGCGGGTTCGTCATCGGGCAGCAGCTCAACGCGAGCCAGATGGGCTACACGACGTACAGCGGCAACGCGCTGATCCAGTTCGGCACCCAGGGCGTCGCCGCCGCGTACACGGTCGCCGCGCAGTTCGACACCCCGCAGCTGGTGCTGGACACCCGCGAGGACGCGTCCGTCGACGTCGTCGTCGGCTCGACGTACAACGCGCTGGTGGCGGCCGCCGACGTCGTGCTGGTCGCGGACCAGCCGTTCGCCGTGCCGGAGGGCTGCATCGCCCTCGACCAGGTCACCCCGGTCGCGCAGGCCACCCCGCCCCCCGCCGAGGAGCCGGCGGCCGAGGAGCAGCCCGCGGCCGAGGGCTGAGCCGCCCCCGGCCGCCGCCCGCTCAGCGCTCCAGCTCGACCCCGCCCGGGACCGACGCCGGCGACGCCGGCTCCTGGCTCGTGCCGCGCCACCGGGCCACGCCCCGCATGACGTGGTAGACCCCGATCGCCGCGGCGGTGCCCAGCGCGATGCCCTCGAACGTCAGGTCGCCCGCGGTCCAGGTGTAGTTGGCGATGCCGACCACCAGCGCGACCGCGGCCGTCGTCAGGTTCACCGGGTCGGAGAAGTCGACCTTGTTCTGCACCCAGATCCGCGCGCCGAGCACACCGATCATCCCGTAGAGCACCGTCGTGGCGCCGCCGAGGACGCCGGCCGGGATCGTGTTGATGAGCTCGCCGAACTTGGGCGACATGCTCAGCACCAGCGCGGTCGCCGCGGCCACCCAGTAGGCGGCGGTCGAGTAGACCTTGGTCGCCGCCATGACGCCGATGTTCTCCGCGTAGGTGGTCGTGCCGGAGCCGCCGCCGAGGCCGGCGAAGGTGGTGGCGAGGCCGTCCGCGAGCAGCGCGCGGCCGGTCAGCGGGTCCAGGTCCTTGCCGGTCATGGCGGCGACGGACTTCACGTGCCCGACGTTCTCCGCGATCAGCACGAACACCACCGGCAGGAACAGGCCGAGCAGCCGCGGCTCGAACGTCGGGGCCACGAAGTGCGGCAGCCCGAACCAGGACGCCTCGCCGACCGCGGTGAAGTCGACCTCGCCGCGCAGGGTGGCGACGACGTACCCGACCACGACGCCGACCAGGATCGACAGCCGCCCGAGGATGCCGCGGAACAGCACCGCGGACAGCACGATCGCCCCGAGAGTCACGATCGCGGTCACGGGGGCGGCGCGGAAGCCGCTGCACGCCCCGGTCTCGTCGCAGGTGCCCCACGCCGTCGGCGCGAGGTTGAAGCCGATCAGGGCGACGACGGTGCCCGTCACCACGGGCGGCATGACGACGTCGATCCACCGCGAGCCCGCGAGGTGCACGACCAGGCCGATCGCCGCGAGCAGCAGGCCGGTCGCGAGGATGCCGCCGACGGCCGCGGACTGCCCGCCGGAGGCGGTGGCGGCGACGATCGGGCCGATGAACGCGAAGCTGGATCCCAGGTAGGACGGCAGCCGGTTGCCGGTCACCAGCAGGAACACCACGGTGCCGATCGCGGAGAACAGCAGCGTCGTCGCAGGGGAGAAGCCGGTGAGCAGCGGCACCAGGAACGTCGCGCCGAACATCGCCACGACGTGCTGCATGCCGATGCCGATGGTCCGGGGCCAGGACAGCCGCTCGTCGGGGGCGACGACCGCTCCCGGCTCGACCCTCCTGCCGTCGCCGTGCACCCGCCAGCCGATCGCGCTCACCGCGGTCCTCCTCCTACGCCGGCGCCCCGGTCGGTCCGCGCGCCGCAGGGCAGGCTAGCGGGTGACGCGTCACCCGTCCGGCCGCGCCCACGGACCGCACGGGCCGCCCGCGTAGGGTGTGGCCCGGCCCGTGACCGTCCGCCGTGGAGGTGCGCCATCGACCGGCTGCTGCGCTCGCGCGCCGCGCTGTGGACCGCGTTCGTCGCGGTGCACGGCTGGATCGCCTACGTCGGGACCGTGCTGATCCCCGCGCGGGCGTTCTGGGACCTCGACCTGTACCGCTGGTGGATGTGGCAGGGCCTGCACCAGGGCGTGTGGCCGGTCCTCGACGGCGACTGGGTCTACCCCGCTGGCGCCGTCCTCCCCATGCTGCTGCCGGCGCTGGTCGACGCCGTGGGCACCCAGCCGTACGCGGTGGCCTGGTCGGCGCTCATCACGCTGCTCGACGCGGTCGCCGTGGTCGTGCTGCTGCGCTGCGCGGGGCGTCCGGCGCGGGACGGCGCAGTAAGGGGCGACGTGGTGCCGCCCGCGCGCGACCCCGCGGTGGGCGCCTGGTGGTGGCTGGCGTTCGTGCTGCTGCTGGGCCCGGTCGCGGTCGGCCGGCTGGACGCCGTGGTGGCGCCCGTGGTCGTGATCGCCCTGGCGGTGGCGCTGCGGCACCCCGCCGTGGCGTCCGCGCTGCTCACGTTCGGCGCGTGGGTCAAGGTCGCACCGGGCGCGCTGCTGCTGCCGCTGGTGCTCGTGCTGCGCCGCCCGTGGCGGGACCTGGTGCTGCCGGCCGCGGCGGTCTGCGTGGCGGTCGCGGGTGCCGTCGCCGCGGGCGGCGGGCTCGGGCACCTCACCAGCTTCCTCACCGAGCAGGGCGAGCGCGGCCTCCAGCTCGAGTCGGTCGCGGCGACGCCGTTCGTTCTCGCGGGGATCGCCGGCGGCGGGGCGCGGGTCGTGCTCAACCAGGAGATCACCACCTGGGAGATCGCGGGCACGGGGACCGCGGCCGTGGCGGGCGCGCTGGGCGTCGCCCTCCCCGTCGCCCTGGCCGCGGTGACCGGGCTGCTCGCGTGGGTGCGGCTGCGCGCCGGCGACCGCCTGGACACGGCGGCGTTCCTGGCGCGCGGGGCGCTGCTCGTCGCCGTGACGCTGATCCTCGCGAACAAGGTCGGCTCGCCGCAGTTCGTCGGCTGGCTGGCGGGGCCGGTCGTCGTCGGGCTGGCCCGGCCCGGCACCGGCGGCCTGCGGTCCTGGCGGGTCCCGGCGGTGCTGGTGCTCGTGATCGCGGGGCTGACCCAGGTGGTGTTCCCGATCGCCTACGACGGGATCACCCTGCAGCAGACCGGCCCGTCGCTGGTCCTGGTGCTGCGGAACCTGCTGCTGGTCGTCCTGGTCGTGGCGGTGGCCCGCGACCTGGTCCGCGCGGGTCGCGCGGGGTCGCGGGCCACCGGCCCGGGCGAGGACGCGCGCGTCAGCGCACCTGCGGCATGACCTCGGAGGCGACGAGCTCCAGGTGGTCGAGGTCGTGCAGGTCGAGCACCTGCAGGTAGACCCGGGTGATGCCCTGCTCGGCGAGCGTGCCGAGGCGGTCGACCATCGCGGTCGGCGTGCCGGCGATGCCCACCGCGCGGACCTCCTTCGGGTCCCGCCCGATGGCGGCGGCCCGGCGGTCCACCTCGGCGTCGTCCTTGCCGCCCGCGAGGACGAGCGCGGCCGACATCGTCAGCGTCTGCGGGTCGCGGCCGATCGCGCGGCAGGCCTCCCGGACCGTCTCCAGCTTCTCGCCCACGACGTCCAGCGGCGGGAAGGTCAGGTTGAACTCGGAGGCGAAGCGCGCGGCCAGCGCCGGGGTCTTCTTCGGGCCGAGGCCGCCGACGATCAGCGGCACGCCGGGCGTCGTCCCGTCGAGCGGCGACGTCTGCACGGGCTTCGGCAGCGCCGGGCTGCGCTTCAGGGTGTAGTGCTCGCCGGCGTAGTCGAACCGGTCGCCCGCGGGCGTGCCCCACAGGCCGGTGACGACCTCGAGCTGCTCGGTGAACAGGCCGAACCGCTTGTCGGGGAACGGGATGCCGTAGGCCTCGTGCTCCTCGGCGTACCAGCCGGTGCCCAGACCCAGCTCCACGCGGCCGCCCGACATCTGGTCGACCTGCGCGACCTGGATGGCGAGCACGCCGGGGTGCCGGAACGTGGCCGACGACACCAGGGTGCCGAGCCGGATGCGGCTGGTCTCGCGGGCCAGGCCGGCGAGCGTCGTCCAGGCGTCGGTCGGGCCCGGGAGCCCGTCGCCGGAGCCCATCGACAGGTAGTGGTCGGAGCGGAAGAAGGCGTCGAAGCCCAGGTCCTCGGTGGCGCGCGCGACGGCGAGGAGGTCGTCGTAGGTCGCGCCCTGCTGCGGTTCGGTGAAGATCCTCAGGTCCATGCGGGCAGCCTTTCACGGCGCGCGGGGTGGGTCGCACCGGGGCCGCACCGGGCCCCGCGGCGGTACGGTCGGGGCGTGCTGCGCGGCATCCGGTGGTCGAGCCTCGCCGTCGTGCTGGGCGCGGGGGCGCTGACCCTCGTGTGCCTGGTGCTGGCGCTGCGCGGCCGCCCGTGGGCCTGGCTCGTCGGCCTCGTGTGCGCGGCGACGGCGGTCCGCGAGGTGCGCGCGCTGCAGCGGCACGACCGGCGCGCTCGCCCGGCCCGGGGGCCCCGCGCGTGAGACGGTGAGGGCATGGTGACGCAGCTCGGCCTGGCCCTCGACGCACTCGCGGTGGCGGACTGGCGGCGGCGCACCGCGCAGATGTACGCGGACGTCCGGCGGATGGCCGAGGACGACCCCGCCGCCGCGCACGCCGAGTGGGTCGCGCGCCGCGACGAGCTGTTCGCGACCCACGCCGCCTCCCCGCTGCACCACGCCGCGAAGGCCGTGTTCGAGGGGCTGTCCGTCGCGCCCTACGACCCCGCCTACCGGTTCGAGGTGCGGGTGCGCGCGACGTCGGCGCAGCGGCTCGAGGTCACCACCGGGACCGACGGCGTCGTGCCGTTCGACCGCGTCGGGCGGGTCGAGCTCGAGGGCCTGGGCTCGCTGTCCGTGTGGGCGCTGCGCACCTACGGCGGCGGCATCTTCATCCCGGTCAAGGACGCGACCGCCGGCAAGGGGACCTACGGCGGCGGGCGGTACCTCCTCGACACCATCAAGCACGCCGACCTCGGCCGGGCCACCGACGGCGGGCTGATCCTCGACCTGAACTTCGCGTACAACCCCTCGTGCGCGTACGACCCGGCGTGGGCGTGCCCGCTGGCGACGCGCGGGAACGTGCTGCCCGCGCCGGTGCCGGTCGGCGAGCAGCAGCCGGACCCGAAGCTGGTGGCGGACTTCGAGCTGGGGTGACGCCCCGGGCGTGCCGACCTCAGCGGCCGCGGCGGCCCTCCGCGCGGCCCGCGCGCCGGATCCGGAACGTCCCCGCCGCGAGGCCGACGAGCAGCATCGCCGCGAGCGCCACCCACAGCGGCGTCGTCACGGTCGTCGCGAGCAGGTGCACCCGCACCGGCTGCCGGTTCTGCGCCACGAACACCACCGCGAGCACGACCAGCAGGATGCTCAGCCAGCGGCGCTGCAGGAACGTGACGACGGGGTTCGGGCGGCTCGTGGGCGTCTCGGTGCTGCTCATCGCGGGCTCCTCCTCGGCGCGGGTGCGTGCGCGGGCGGCCGCGGCCGCCGTGATCCGAGCATGGCGCAGCCGCACCCCCGGCGACCACCTACGCTGACCGGCGTGCCGCTGACGATCGAGACCCGCACCCCCGCCGAGATCACCGCCGCCGAGCTCTACGCCCTGCTGCGGCTGCGCGTCGACGTGTTCGTGGTCGAGCAGACCTGCCCGTACCCCGAGCTCGACGGCCAGGACCTGCTGGACGACTCGCTGCAGGTCTGGGCGCACGAGGACGGCGAGCTGCTCGGCACCATCCGGGTCCTGCGCGCGGGCAGCGACCACCCGGCGATCGGCCGGGTCGCGACCGCCGGGGCCGCGCGCGGGCGGGGCGTGGCGGGCGCGCTGCTCGAGCACGGCATCGCGCTGTGCGGGCCCGGGGCGACCATCCACCTGCACGCGCAGGCGCACCTGGAGGCCTGGTACGGCCGGTACGGCTTCGAGCGCGCCGGCGAGGACTACGACGAGGACGGCATCCCGCACGTCCCGATGGTCCGCGCGCCGCACTGAGGGGCGACGCGGCCGTCGCGGGTCAGCGCTGGCAGGTCGGGCACCAGTACAGCTTCCGCCCGGCCATCTCCTCGACGACCACCGGCGTGCCGCACGTCCGGCAGGGCTCGCCGGCGCGGCCGTACACCCAGTGCCGCTGCGCCTGGTCCCGCAGCGCCTCGGCGCGGCCGGCCTCGTCCAGGTCCTCCCGGGTGAGCATGACGCCCGTGGCGATCCCGTCGGCCAGCAGCGCCGACCAGTCGTCCCAGAGGGCGCGCGCCGTCTCCGCGGGAACCCGCTTGCCGGGCGTGTGCGGGTCGAGCCGGGCGCGGTAGAGCAGCTCCGCCCGGTAGATGTTGCCGATGCCCGCGACGACGGCCTGGTCCATGAGCAGCTGACCCACGGGGGTCCCCCGGGCGGTGAGCCGCTGCACCATGACGTCGGCGGCCGTGCCGGGGCCGGGAGCCACCGCGTCGGCGACCGCCGGGTCCGACTCCCCCGGCTCGCGGTGGGCGGCCGCGCCGGTGGCCGCGGCGACGGCGTGCGGGTCCGCCATCCGGGCGCGGACGTCGTCCTCGACCGCCGGGTCCGGCCCGAGCTTGGCGAGCGCGGCGGCCGTGGCGGCGGGGTCGAGCACCTCGCAGGCCGTCGGGCCGCGCAGGTCCGCCACCGTCTGCTCGGTGGCGAGCCGCACCCGCACCTGGCCGACGGGCTCCGGCGGGAAGTCCTCGGTCTCCGCGCCCTCGTCGCCCTCGCGCTCCCCCTCGCCCATCCGCACCGACCGCCGCACGCGCGGGGCGCCGAGGCTCGCGACCGACCCGCCGCCCTCGGTCAGCGGGGACACGACCCCGAGGAAGTCCCACGCGCCGTACAGGCCGAGGTGCACCCGCAGCACGTGGCCGCCCTCGAAGCCGAGGAACAGCTGCTTGCCGACGGCCGCGGACGTCAGCAGCTCGCGCCCGTCGAGCAGCGCGGCGCCCTGCGCGAACCGGCCCTGCGGCGAGGACACCGCCACGCGGTGGCCGACGAAGTCCCGGGCGAACTGGCGGGCGATGCGGTGGACGGTGTGACCCTCGGGCATGCGCCCAGGCTAGGGGCGACCTCCGACGCCCGCGGCCCGGGGGCTCAGTCGTCCCAGAAGACGGTCCACAGCCCGACGAGCAGCGCGACCGCGGCCAGCCCGACCACCGGCCACACCGCGGCGGACCAGGTCCACGCCGCCGCGAGCTCCTGCACCGCGTCCCGGCCGTGCAGCACGTGCCCGAGCAGCGCGGCCGTCGCCCGGAGCACGAGCTCCAGCGTCACGTCCACGGCGCCGCTCAGCACGGGACCACCCGGCGCGCGGGGGCCCGGTGGGCGGCGTCTCGGCAGGTCACGGCGACCATCCTGCCAGGCACAGCGGGCGCACAGCCAGAACCGGGCCACGACGGGCCTCGGCCGTGCGAGGTCCGCGAGGACGATGACGCGGGTGGACCTCGACCCCGTCGTGACGAACGCCGACCACTACCGCGTCGTGCTCGAGAACGCGCGCGTGCGGGTCCTGGCGTACGAGGACGTCCCGGGCGACCGGACCACGCCGCACGTCCACCCGGACAGCGTGATGATCACGCGGTCCGCGTTCAGCCGGCGCCTGACGGGCTCGCAGGGCGACCGCGACGTCGTCCTGCCCGAGGGGGCCGTGGTGTGGCTGCCCGCCCAGGAGCACACGGGCGAGAACACCGGCACGACGCCGACCCGCGTGCTCCTCGTCGAGCTCAAGGGCGACCCGCCCGCACCCTCCCCGGGCACCGCCCTCGGCCCCGGGTGACGGCCCGCGCCGCTCCGCGGCGTCCGCGTGGACGCGGCGTCCCGGCAGCCGGGCACCGGCCGGGCGCGTCCGACCGCGCCGGTAGGCTGCGGGGACCGACCGCTCGGACCGATCAGGGGGCACGACCATGGCCGCGAGCACGCCGCCGGACACCGCCACGACCGCCGCGCCGGGCGACCGCGCGCGTCGCACCCGGCTGGCCGTCGTGGCCGTCGTCGTGGTCCTGCTGCTGGTCGCGGGAGGCGTCTGGTTCGCCTCCGCGCAGCGCTCCCAGGCGCAGGACCGGTCCGCGCTCGACGACGCTCTGGCCGACCTGGCCCCCGTCGCCACCGAGCTGCAGCAGACGATCGACAGCTCGCACGAGGGGCTCGCGTCCACCGAGGGCCGGCTGCTCGACCCCTCGCTGGGGACCGCGCTCGCCGACGTGCTCGCCGAGGCCGAGGCCCTGGACACCACGGCTCCGACCGAGGGCTCCCTCGCCGAGCAGGCCGCCGCCGTCGAGGAGACGCGGGACGCGGCGCTCGGGCACCTGGCGGCGATCCAGGACGCCACCGGCGCCGTGTTCGAGGACTCGTACGCGTACGACGTGCAGCAGGAGGAGCAGGCCCGGCAGGCCGCGGTCGCCGCGCTGGACGGTGCCGTCGCCGCGGGCCGGCAGGCCCTCGCCGCGGGCGGCGGGGACGCCGACGCCCGCGCCGCTCTCCAGGGCGCTCTCGACGCCGCCGCGACCGCGCGGGCGACCGAGGTCGTCCCCGACGACATCGACTCGGTCATCGCGGGCTCGACCGCTGCGCAGGAGGCCCGGGCGGCGGTCGAGGCCGCGACGGCGGGCCTGGCGGGCTGACGCGACCTCAGGCCTCGTCGGCGAGCGGGACCTCGCCCTTGACGTCGTCGTACCCGTGCGCGTTCGGCAGCTCGGCCGGGGCGTAGACCAGCCGGACGACGCCGGTCGGGAAGATGTCCGACCGGAGCAGCCGCAGCGGGTAGATGGGCGACCCCTCGTCGAACAGCCGCTCGCCGCTCCGCGCGGCGACCGGGTGCACGAGCAGCCGCAGCTCGTCGAGCAGGCCGGCGGCGAGCAGCTGCCGCACGACGGACAGCGACCCGGGCACCACGACCTTGCCGACGCCCGGCTCGGCCTTGAGCGCGGTGACGGCCTCGACCAGGTCGCCCTCGACGCGCTCCGCGTTCCGCCAGCCGAGGTCGGCGGTGCCGCGCGTCGCGACGAGCTTGCGGGTGTCGCCGAGCTGCTTCGCGTACGCCGCGTCGACGTCGCCCGCGGCCTCCCGATCCGGCCACGCGCCCGCGAAGCTGTCGTAGGTGACCCGGCCCAGGAGCAGCACGTCCGCGCCGGCGTAGTCCTCGGTGACCGCGGCGCCCATGTGGTCGTCGAAGTACGGGAAGTGCCACGCCGGGTCGATCTCGGCCACGCCGTCGAGCGAGATGAACAGGGTCGACACGAGGGTCGCCATCGCGGGTCCTTCCGTCGGGCGGGCGACGCGCGCCGCGCGGGTGCTGGACCCCCATGAGACCCCACCCGCGCGGCGCGTGCCTAGACCCCCGCCGCGGTCAGCGGGCGCCGCTGTACGCCCCCGCGGCCAGGTCCTCGAGCAGGGTCGGCCCGGTCGGCTCCCACCCCAGGCGCTCGCGGGTCAGGGCGCTGGAGGCCGGGAGGTCGAGCGCGAAGAACCCGCCGATCCAGCCGAAGTGCGCGGCGGCGTCCTCGGGGGCGACCGACGCCGCCGGCACGCCGACGGCTCGGCCGATCGCCTCGGCGATGTCGCGGGCCGGCACCCCCTCCTCGCCGACGGCGTGCACGACCGGCACGTCGCCCGACGCCGCGGCCCGGCCGAGCGCGAGCGCGACGAGCCGCCCGGCGTCCGAGCGGTGCACCGCGGGCCATCGGTTCGCCCCGTCCCCGACGTAGCCCGCGACGCCGCGCTCGCGCGCCACCCGGACCAGCTCGGCGACGAACCCGTGGTCCCCGTCGCCGTGCACGGTCGGGGCGAACCGCAGCGCCACCGGCCGGACGCCGCGGTCGGCGAGCGCGAGCGCGTAGGTCTCGCTCGCGCCGCGGGGCGCGTCGGGCGCCGAGTACGGCGACGCCGTGCCCTCGGTCAGCAGCCGGCCGGGCGACACCCCGGCGATGCCGGACGCCAGGAGCAGCGGCCGGTCGGAGCCCGCGAGCACGTCGCCGAACGCCTCGACGGCGGCACGCTCGGTGCGGCCGGACGCGGCGTAGTCGCTGAAGTCGTGCTTGAACGCGAGGTGCAGCACGGCGTCGGCGTCCTCGGCGCCGGCCCGCAGCGCCCCGAGGTCGTCGAGGTCGCCGCGGCGGACCTCGACGCCGGCGGCGGCGAGCGAGGCGGCGGACGCCTCCGACCGGGCGAGGCCGACGACGTCGTGCCCCGCGGCGAGCAGCTCGGGGACGGCGGCCGAGCCGATCCAGCCGGACGCACCGGTGACGAACACGCGCATGGGAGTCCTCCAAGGGACGAGCACCCGGGCGAACCCGGGGCGACCGTGATGTCAGTCGCTGTCATCACCGTACGCCTGATGACAGCCGCTGTCATCACTAGACTGGCCGGATGGGACGCTGGGAGCCGGACGCGCAGGGCCGGATGGCGCGCGCCGCGCTGGAGCTGTACGCCGAGCGCGGCTACGAGCAGACGACCGTCCAGGACATCGCCGAGCGCGCGGGCGTCACCGAGCGCACCTACTTCCGGTACTTCGCCGACAAGCGCGAGGTGCTGTTCGACGGCGCGCACACCCTGGAGCGCCTGGCCGTCGCCGGGGTCGCGGACGCGCCGCCGGACGCGGGGCCGCTGGACGCCGCCGGCGCGGGAGTCGTGCGCGGCTGCGACGCGCTCGCCGACCGGTTCGCGCACGCCCGCACCCGCGCCGGGGTCGTCGCCGCCAACCCGGGCCTGCAGGAGCGCGAGCTGCTCAAGATGGCGGCGCTCGGCGCCGCGCTCGCCGGCGCGCTCCGCGACCGCGGCGTCGCCGCACCGGCCGCCGCGCTCGCCGCCGAGGCGGCGGTGGCCGCGTTCCGCGTGGGCTTCGAGGCGTGGGTCGCGAGCGACGGAGGACGGGGTCTGGACGACCACGTGCGGGCCGCGCTGGCGGACCTGCGGGCGCTCGCGTCCGGCTGACGCGTCCACGGTCCGGACGCTCGCACGGGGCCCGCGTCGGCCTCACCAGCGGGGCCGCGCCGACGGCACCGGGCGCCCTTGACACGTCACGCGGGGCTCCCCACACTCGTTCGCATGTCCGCCGTCCTGCACGCCCACGCGACCCCGCTCCCCGCGGGGTCCGTCGCCGTGCCGACGGTGCGGTGCAGCTGTCGAATGTGTCGCTGACGTCCCAGCGGTCCCCCGCCCGCGCCTGAGCGCGCGCCCGGCCGGACCCCGCGTCACCCCGCAGCAGCCGCCCTCCGCGCAGCCCCGGCCCGTCCCGGCGCGCGAGCGCACCCGCACCGCAACGCCGGACCCCAGGAGCCTGAAGTGCCGCAGCACACCCGCGTCGACGTCCTCCCCATCCAGGAGGCCGTCGCCTCCGCCCCCCCCCGCCCCGGGCGCGACGGCCTCGTCGTCGAGCAGGGCGACGCCCAGGTGACGGTCGCCCTGCTCGACGGCGACCTGGTCGTGCTCACGACCCGCGCGACGCCGCAGCCCGGCGAGCCGGCGGCGGTGCACCCGGTCGCCGGGCTGCTGGCGGTGGGCGGCGCCTGGTACGCGGCGCGCCCGTCGGTCTGACCGTCCCCGGTCAGGCCATCGACGCCATCATCGAGCGGCAGGCGTCGACCATCGCGCGGCAGGCCTGCGCGCAGATCCGGCAGTGCTCGGACATCGACGCGTGCATCTCGCACTCCGCCGCGCACGCCTCGCCCACGGCGACGCAGGCCTGCATCATCGCCGACATCGCGGACATGTCGTAGCCCGCGGGCCGCATCATCATCCGCATCGTCGTGGTCGCGACGTCCGCCGTGCTGGTGCACATGGACGCACATCGCGCCATGTTCTCCCCGGCGTCCGCGTCGGCACACATGGTCGCCGCCATGGCCGCGGCCGAGCAGGCCTCGATGCACGGCTGCATCGCGGTCATGTCCATCCCCGTCGTGCCCGCCGGCATCGACTTCATCATGTCCATCATCATGCTCACGGCAGTTCCACCCCTCGTGCGATCGGCTGGTGCTCCGGCACCGTCGACGCTACGCCGCGGGCGCGCGGGGCCACCAGGGGGTGCCGACCGCGGGCCGCCGCTCGCCGCGCGCCCGGCCGAGCCCGCGCCTACCGTGACGCGATGAGCCTCGCCGCCGTCGCCGCCGACCGCCTGATCCGGGTCTACCAGCGCCGCATCTCCCCCCGGAAGGGCTACGCCTGCGCGCACCGCGTCGCGCACGGCGGGACGTCCTGCTCCGAGGCCGTCCGCCGCACCGTGGTGGCCCGCGGCGTGCTGCGGGGCGTCCGGCCGACCGTGGCCCGGTTCGTCGCGTGCTACCAGGCCGCGGGGATGCTGGCGCAGTCGGACGTGCGCGGGGTGTGCTGCTGCGGCGGCATCCCGATCCCGTTCCGGTTCTGACGGCCCTGCGTCAGCCCGCCGCGCCGGCCACGACCTCCCGCGCGTGGGCGAGGTCCGGCTCGACCGCCTCCGCCCGGGCCGCGTCGAGCGGCAGCCCCTCCGCCTCGGCGAGCGTGGCGGCGGCGTCCTCGACCCGGCCCAGCCGCACGAGCAGCTCCGCGCGGTAGGCGAGCGCCCGGACCCGGTCGTCGGCCGGCGCGTCCGGGTGCCGGGTCAGCCCGGCGTCGAGCGCCACCAGCGCCTGCGCGTCGTCGCCGCGCGCATCGCCCTGCCGGGCCGCGACCTCGACGGCCCGCGCCAGCCCGGAGGCCGCGGGCCCGGGCTGCCCGACGTCGGCCTCGCGGTAGAACCGGAGCCAGTTGCCGCCGACGTCCACCACCGTGAACCCGGTGGTGGTGCCCTGCTTGCGCCGCGGCCGCAGCAGGCGCGGGACGCCGGCGACGGGCAGCCGCCCGAGGTGCGCCCGCAGCCCCGCGGCGAACTGCTGGTAGAGCGCCTCCGCGTCGGGCACGACGACGATCACGCTGGCGTAGGAGCCCTCGGGGTCGAAGCCGTCGATGCCCGCGAGGTGGATCTGGATGTCCTCGCACCGCACGACCGCGTGCGGGTTCGGGCGCCGCTGCCGGTACGTGGGGTGGAAGCCGAGCGCCTCGTAGAACGCGACCGCCGCGTCGACGTCGGGGCAGGGCAGGATCGCGTAGGTCCGTTCGCCGGCCATCGGGCCAGGATCGCGGGCGTCGCCGCCCCCACGCAAGGGGCGGCTACTCGTCCGCCGGCTCGTTCTTGCTGCGGATGACGAGCAGCGGGTCCGGCCGGCCGACGACCTCCGGGTCCTTGCCCTCGTAGTCGAACTGGCCGAGGAAGAACCGCATCGCGTTGATGCGCGCCCGCTTCTTGTCGTTGGACCGGATGATCGTCCAGCGCGCGTGCCGCTTGTCGGTGCGGCGGAACATCTCCTCCTTGGCCTCGGTGTACTCCTCCCACCGGTCCAGCGAGGCGAGGTCCATCGGCGACAGCTTCCACCGGCGGACCGGGTCGAGCTGGCGGATGGCGAACCGGGTGCGCTGCTCCTTGCGGGACACCGAGAACCACAGCTTCGTCACGTGGATGCCGGAGTCGACGAGCATCTTCTCGAAGACCGGCGCCTGCCCCATGAACGCCTGGTACTCGTCCTCGGTGCAGAACCCCATGACCCGCTCGACGCCGGCGCGGTTGTACCAGGACCGGTCGAACATGACGATCTCGCCGGCCGTCGGCAGGTGCTGCACGTAGCGCTGGAAGTACCACTGGCCGCGCTCGCGGTCGCTCGGCTTCGAGAGAGCCACCACCCGGGACGTCCGGGGGTTCAGGTGCTCGGTGAACCGCTTGATCGTGCCGCCCTTGCCGGCGGCGTCGCGGCCCTCGAACAGGACGATCGCGCGCTTGTCGTTGTCCTCGAGCCAGTACTGGAACTTCAGCAGCTCGACCTGGAGGCGGTACTTCTCCAGCTCGTAGGCGTCTCGGTCCATCAGGTCGGGGTACGGGTACCCCTCCTGCCAGGTCCAGACCGGGTTGCCCTCGGGGTCGATGAGGTCCGGGTCCGGCGTGTGGCCGTCCCGGACCGTGTAGCCGCTGTCCCGGAGGAACTCGATGTACTCGCGCAGGTCGCGAGGCGGGTTCACGACGGTCATGCGACCACTCTCGGGGGACCCGGGCCGCCGCGCCAGTGCTCGGCGGGTCAGGACTCGATCCCGGTGGCGCCGTGCGGCGCGCCCACGGGCTTGGACTCCGGGGAGCCGCGCTCGCGCAGGTAGATCGCCAGCACGACCATCGACAGCACGGCGAGGAACTCGGACTGCCAGTTCTGCAGGGTCCGGCTCCAGAAGTCGGGCTCGCGCAGGTACTCCGGCCATGTGACCGGGTCCTGGAGGTCGCGCATCTGCTCCTCGGAGTACGCCACCGCGCCGGTCAGCGACTGCACGAACCAGGACAGCAGGAAGATCGAGCCCATCACCAGGGTCAGCGAGTGCGAGTAGACGGACAGCCGCCGGCCCCGGACGCGTGCCCACGGCGGGGACTGCGGGCCGGCGTGCTCCCCGACCGCCTGCTCCTCGTCGGTCTCCCGCCCCGCCTTGTCGAGCGGCTTGGACTCGGGCGACCCGCGCTGCACGAACCAGACGGTCGCGGCGATGTAGAGCAGGAACTGCAGGAACTCGGACTGCCAGTTCTCGCTGAGGTCGACGGCGAACGCCGACGACGTGACGTACTCGGCGAGCGTCACGGGCTCGAGCCCGGCGGCCACCTGCTCGCGGTTGAACAGGGCCACGCCGCTGACCGCCTGCCCGGCCACCGCCGCGAGGAAGATCCCGAGGAAGAACAGGCTCAGCCCGTTCTCCCGGACCCACCGGGGCGCCCTCACCGCCGCACCGCCGCGAGCACGACGCACAGCAGCAGCACGAGGTACGTGCCGCCGAGCACCACCGCGAACAGCACCCGCTGGGACCTCATGCCGCCACCTCGCAGTCGTAGGGGCGGTCCGGGCGCGGGTCGCAGCCCGCGGCGGTCACCACCCACCCGGTGCCCGACCGCGCGAGGAACACGGTGTCGCTGCCGAGCCGCACCTGCGCCTGGCGGCCGGCCACCCGCACCTCTCCGGGCCGGGCGTCCGCGGCGCGCTCCGCGAGGTCGTCGGCGACCGGCCCCTCGGACAGGGCCTGGGCGCACGGGGCCTCCTCGTCCTCGGCGACGCTCTGCGCCACCGACTCGGCGAGCAGCGCGCAGGCGGCGTCCCCGTCGCCGGCGGCCACCGCGGCGGAGAACGCGACCGCGACGTCCCGGGCCGCGCGGGCCGCGCTGCCGGGGCCGCACCCCGCCAGCAGCGCGACCACCAGGGCCGCGCCCACCGGGATGCGCCACCGCCTCATCCGGGCATCGTGGCAGGGGTCGTCCCCGGTGGCGCGCCGAACCGGCTCCGGCGCCCTCAGACCTCCAGCACGAACGTGTTGAGCGAGTCGGCCGGCAGCACCGGCGAGGCGACCTGGTCGCCGACGAGCACCGAGACCGGCATCTCCTCGGAGGTGTCGTTCTGCATGACGACGACGAGCGAGCCGTCGGGGTTGCGGAACGCGACCTGGTTCTCGTAGCCGGCGTAGCTCAGCGTCGGCACCAGGCGGGCGCCCGGCTGCACGAAGTGGCTGACGTGCTTGAGCACGTAGTACTCGTGGCTGTACTCGAACGAGCGGGCCTCGGGGTCGACGACGACGAGCGAGTTCTGCGACCAGCCCCAGCGGCTGACGCCGCCGCGCTCCAGCGACAGGTTCCAGTACTGGTAGGCGTTCGCGCCGTTGTTGAGGAAGTCCCGCATCAGGCGCCACGAGTAGCGGGCGTAGCGCCAGTCGTTCTTGCCGTCGCCGCACTCCTGCTCGGTCTGGTAGAGCCGCAGCTCGGGGTGGTCCTTCTTGAGGAACGGCACGATCGACTTGCCGTGCCACTGGACGCCGATCCCGGTGACCGCCGCGGCGGCCTCCGGGTCCGCCAGCACCTCGTCGACCAGGGCCTCGTTCGGCCGCTCGAGGGTGCCGAGGAACACCTCGACGCCGCGCTCGCGCATCTCGGGACCGAGGTGCCGGAGGAACGCCGCGAGGCCGGCCGGGGTCCAGGTGCAGCTCGGGTAGGGCTGGGCCGAGTTGAACTCGTTCTGCGGCATGACCATGCCGATCTCGATGCCGAGCTCGCGGTACGCGTCGACGAACTTGCCGAAGTAGGCCGCGTAGGTCGCGAGGTGCCGCTCGTCCTGGGTGAACGAGTCGGTGCCCTCGGCCTGGACCTGGTCGGGGCGCAGGCCGTTCTCGACGCCGTTGATCCACGGCTGCACCGACGCGTAGTGCCCGTTGGTCTTGAGCCACTGCGGCGGCACCCACGGCGAGGCCCACAGCTTCAGCGCGCCCTGGTGCTCCTGCGCGGCGCGGATGTAGGGGACGAGCGTCTCGTGGTCGTTCGCGATGCTGAAGTGCTCGAGGTCGAAGTCGCCCGGCACGTCGTCGTAGGAGTAGTAGTCGCGGGCGAAGTCGTTCGCCCCGATGGGCATCCGCCCGATCGTGAAGTTGCCGCCCACCCCGGGTGCGTACATCTCGCGGAAGATCTCGGCCCGCTGGTCGTCGGTCAGGTGGGCCAGCGAGGTCCAGCCGAGCTCGTTGAACGTCGCGCCGAAGCCCTCGATCTCCTGCCGCTCGTCGTCCAGCTGCACGAACACGTCGGGGATCCGGTCGACCGCAGCGGGCTCGACGCCCCCGAGGTCCGTCCAGCGCTCGTGCTCGGTCGTGCTGGTCCAGCTCGCGATGCGCATCGCACACTCCACTTCGTCGTCCACGGGGACCACGGCGGCCCCGGGTCGCGGCAGGGGCGCGCGCCGGTGCGAGGCACTACCTACCGCTTACTAGGTAGTGCGAGGCTACCCGTCTTCCCGACCGCGTGGGAGGTATTGGCGCGTTCCGGGGCTACGGCGCGACCAACGCCGCCGCCGACCACGCCCCGAGCACGAGCGCGCCGGCCACCTCCCGGCCCGTCACCAGGTCGACGGCCGGGGCGGCCAGCGGCACCGTGCGTGTGCCGGGCCCGTGGTTGAGCGCGAACAGCACGTCGCCGCGCCGGGCCAGCTCGACCCCGTCGGGGCACGGGACCGGGTCGAGACCGGCCGCCGCGTCGAGCAGCAGCCGCGCCAGCGCGTCGGCGGGCAGCACGGTCGAGACGTACGACGCGCTGCCGCCGCCCGGGTGCACGCGGCGGGTCACCGCCGGACGGCCCTCCAGCCCGGCACCCCGGTAGGTCGCGAGCACCTCGACGTCGTCGCCCTCCACGCGCAGCTTCTCCGACCAGTCGGCCGCGGTGAACGCGCCCATCAGGCCGGAGTCGACCCGGACGCCCCCGTCGGGCAGCGGCCGGTGCTCCTCCCCCGACGCCCCGAGCGTCGCCGCCCACGGCGCGGGGAACCGCCCGCCGCGGACCCGGCCCTCCTCGTCGGCGACCGCGCTGAACGGGCCGACGACGAGCGCACCGCCCCGCTCCGGCACCCGGGCCACGTTCGCCGCGTCGGCGTCCGAGACCAGGTACAGGCCCGGCACCGCGACCAGGTCGTAGCCGTCGAGGTCGTCGCCGGGGTGCACGACGTCCACGGCGATCCCCGCGCGCCACAGCGGCTCGTACCAGGCGAGCAGCTGCTCGACCGGGCGAAGACGGTCGCTGGGCAGGCCCGGCCCCTCCCCCGCCCACCAGGACGACCAGTCGAAGACCAGCGCGGCCCGCGCGTCGACCCGGGTGCCCACGACCCGACGCAGCCGACGGAGCACGTCACCCTGCGCGCGGACGGCGCGGTGCAGGTCGGTGTCCGGGCCGGCGTGCGGCAGCATCGCGGAGTGGAACCGCTCCGCGCCCGCGGCGGACGCGCGCCACTGGAAGTAGCAGACCGCGTCGGCTCCGTGCGCGACGGCCCGCAGCGAGTCGACCAGCAGCGCGCCTGCCGGCTTCGGCAGGTTGTGCGGCCGCCAGTTCACCGCGCCGGTCGCCTGCTCCATGAGCACCCACGGCCGCCCGCCGCCGAGCGAGCGCATGAGGTCGTGGGTGAGCGCGGCGCGCGCCGGGCTGCGCGGGTCGGCCGGGTCGCCGTACCAGTCGTCCGCGACCACGTCGACGTCGTCGCGCCAGGACCGGTAGTCGACGCCGCGGAAGAAGCCCATGAAGTTCGTCGTCACCGGGACGTCGGGCGTGGCCGCCCGGAGGACCTCCGCCTGGACGCGGTACAGGTCCCGCAGCTGGTCCGAGGTGAACCGGCGGAAGTCCAGGTCCTGCGCCGGGTTGTGCAGGTACGGCACGGCCCGTGGCGGCACGATCTCGGCCCAGCGCGCGTAGTGCTGGCTCCAGAACGCGGTCCCCCAGGCGCGGTTGAGCTCGTCGAGCGTGCCGTACCGCGCACGCAGCCAGTCCCGGAAGGCCGCCGCGCACAGGTCGCAGCAGCACCGCTGCCCGAGCTCGTTGCCGACGTGCCACATCGCGAGCGCCGGGTGTCCGGCGTACCGGTCCGCCAGCACCCGGACGACGCGGAGCGCGTGCTCCCGGAACACCGGGGAGGTCGGGCAGAAGTGGTTCCGGGAGCCCGGGCTCATCCGCACGCCGGACGCGTCGACCGACGAGGTCTCCGGGTGGTCGTGCGCCAGCCACGGCGGGGCCGAGGCGGTGGGGGTCGCCAGGTCGACGGCGATCCCGCCCCCGGCCAGCAGGTCGAGCACCCGGTCGAGCCAGGCCAGCTCGAACCGGCCCGGCTCCGGCTCGAGCGTGCCCCACGAGAACACGCCGACCGTCACCAGGCTCACCCCGGCCTCGCGCATCAGCGCGACGTCCTCCGCCCACACCGCCTCGGGCCACTGCTCGGGGTTGTAGTCGCCGCCGTAGAGCAGGCCGTGCCGATCGGTCAGCGCGCCGAGCCCCGGCCTCACCCCTTGAGCCCGCCGGCCAGCAGGTCCGCCCGCCAGAACCGCTGCAGGAGGAGCACGAGCGCGATCAGCGGGATCACCGACACCGCGGAGCCCGCGATGATCAGCGGGTACAGGTCGGTGTCGCCCGCCCCCTTGGACAGGAACGTGTAGAGGCCGAGCGTGATCGGGTACTTGTCCTGGTCGGACAGCATGATGAACGGCAGCAGGAAGTTGTTCCAGATCCCGACGAACTGGAGCAGGAAGACGGTCACCAGCCCCTGGGTCATCATCGGCAGCGCGATCGCGCCGAACACGCGCAGCTCCCCCGCGCCGTCGAGCCGGGCGGCCTCGATGGTGTCGTCCGGGACGGCCGCCGCGGCGAACACCCGGCACAGGAAGATCCCGAACGGGTTGATGATCACCGGCAGCAGCACCGACCACCGGGTGCCGGCCAGGCCGAGCTGGGCCATCAGCAGGTACTGCGGGACGGCCAGCACGATGCCGGGCACCAGGACGCCGGCGAGGATGCCGGAGAACAGCAGCTCGCGGCCCCGGAACCGGAACTTGGCGAGCGCGTAGCCGGCCATCGCGGACACCAGCGTCGACACGATCGCCCCCACGCCGGCGTACAGGGCGGAGTTCAGGCCCCAGAGCCAGAACTGCCCGCCGCCGTAGGCGCTGAGGTTCGCGAGGTTGTCGAGCAGGCCGGTGCCGGGCGCGAAGGAGAAGGTGGTGAACAGCTCGCGCGGGCTCTTGGACGTCGCGATCAGCACCCACGCCACGGGCAGCAGGGTGTAGACCGCGCCGAGCATGAGCACGGCGGTCGCGAGGCGGGGACGGCGGTGCCGCCGAGGTGCGCGGCGCGGGCTGCGGTCGCCGGTGCGGACGACGGCCGGGGTCCGGGTGTCGACGGCGGTCACGCGGCACCCCCGAACGTCCGGCGCTGGAAGAACCGGAGCAGCAGCAGGGACAGGGCCAGGATGCCCAGGGCCAGCACGACCGACGCCGCGGCCGCGCCCCCGAGGTTGTCGTTCATGAACGCCTCTTGGTAGATCTTCATGAGCGGCACCCACGTCGAGGAGATGGTGTTCGACATCGGGCGCAGGGTGGCGGGCTCGCTGTACAGCTGGAGCGTCCCGATCACGGAGAACAGGCCGGTGAGCACCAGCGCGGGCGTCACGAGCGGGATCTTGATGCGCAGCGCGATCTGCCGCTCGGAGGCGCCGTCGATCCGGGCCGCCTCGTAGATCTCCGTCGGTACCGAGCGCAGCGACGTGTAGATGATGATCATGTTGAAGCCGACCCCCGACCACAGGGCGATGTTGGCCAGCGCGAAGTACAGCGCCGGGTAGCCGAAGAAGTCGACCGAGCTGCCGCCGAGCTCGCGCGCCACGTAGCTGACCGGGCTCGTGCTGGGCAGGTACAGGAACCCCCACAGCAGGCTGGCGATCACCCCGGGCACCGCATACGGCAGGAAGATCGCCGTCCGCGCGAAGCTGCGCCCCGGCACGCGCGGGTGGTCGAGCAGAAGCGCGAACAGCAGGGCGAGGCCGAGCACGCTCGGCACCGCGATGGCCCCGTAGATCAGCGAGCGCCCGAGGCCCGCGACGAACTCCGGGTCGGAGAGCGCGGTCGCGTAGTTCTCCAGCCCGACGAACGTCTCCTCGCGGCGCCCGAACGCGCCGCCGGAGACCCGGTAGCCGCGGAAGCTCAGGTACAGCGCGTACCCGATCGGGATGATCAGGAACGCGGTGAAGAACGCGATCGCGGGCGACGCGAACAGCCAGGGGGTCGCGGCGCGCGCCCGGCGCCGGTGGGACCCCGCGCGGGGCGGGCGGGCGGTGCTGGCGGCCTGGGGTGCCGGGACGACGTCGGTCGACATGGCCCTTCCTCCGGATCGGTCGGTGGGGCGGCGGGGGGCGCGGGGGGGGGCCGCCCCCCCCGGGGGGGGGGGGGGCGGGGGAGCCGGGCGTCTCCCGGTCGGCCCCGCTGGTGTCCGGGGTGG
>NZ_JAHVCI010000038.1:0-41904 GCF_019265565.1 Cellulomonas sp. PS-H5 | reverse complement strand
GGCGCGGCGGGGGGCCGAGCGGCGGGGGCCCGCGGCGGCGGCGCGGCCGCGACCGGCGCGCAGGGCGAGCGCGGCCGGGAGCACGACCTCGAGGCGCTTGCCGCCGACCTCGACGACCACGCGCTCGAGCTCGGTGGGCTCGCCGTCCTCGTCGGGCCCGCTGGCGGTGACGGCGGGCGTGCCCGTGAGCGTGGGCAGCCGGTCGGCGAACTCGGTCTCGATCCACCGGGTGTGCACCGCGAACGGCTGCTCCGGGTCGGTCGGGACGAAGGCCGGCTCGGCCATGACGGCGCGGTGGAACGGCACGACCGTCGGGATGCCGGCGATCTCCAGCTCGGCCAGGGCCCGGCGGGCGCGCTCGGCGGCCTGCTGCCGGGTCGCGCCGGTGACGACCAGCTTGGCGATCATCGAGTCGAAGGCGCCCGACACGGTGTCGCCCTCGACCACGCCGGAGTCGACCCGGACGCCCGGGCCCGCGGGGAACCGCAGCGTCGAGATCTTGCCGGGCGCCGGCAGGAACCCGGCGGCCGGGTCCTCGCCGTTCAGCCGGAACTCGAAGGAGTGGCCGCGGGTCTCCACTTCGGTGTAGCCGAGGGGCTCGCCGTCGGCGATGCGCAGCTGCTCGCGGACCAGGTCGATGCCGCTGATCTCCTCGGAGACCGGGTGCTCGACCTGCAGGCGGGTGTTCACCTCGAGGAACGAGATCGTCCCGTCGGCGGCGACGAGGAACTCGCAGGTGCCGGCGCCGACGTAGCCGGCCTCCTTGAGGATGGCGACCGAGGCGTCGACCAGCTGGGCGCGCTGCGCGTCGGAGAGGTACGGCGCGGGGGCCTCCTCGACGAGCTTCTGGTGCCGGCGCTGCAGCGAGCAGTCGCGGGTCGACACGACGACCACGGTGCCGTGCTCGTCGGCGAGGCACTGGGTCTCGACGTGCCGCGGCCGGTCCAGGTACCGCTCGACGAAGCACTCGCCGCGGCCGAACGCCGCGACGGCCTCGCGGACCGCGGAGTCGTACAGCTCGTCGATCTCCTCGGAGGTGCGGGCGACCTTGAGGCCGCGGCCGCCGCCGCCGAACGCCGCCTTGATGGCGACCGGCAGCCCGTGCTCGCGGACGAACGCGTGCACCTCCTCGGCGCCGGACACCGGGTCGGGGGTGCCCGCGACGAGCGGGGCGCCGGCGCGCTGCGCGATGTGCCGCGCGCTCACCTTGTCGCCGAGGTCGCGGATCGCGGCGGGCGGCGGGCCGACCCAGACCAGCCCGGCGTCCAGGACGGCCTGCGCGAACTCGGCGTTCTCCGAGAGGAACCCGTAGCCCGGGTGCACGGCGTCCGCGCCGGAGCGGCGGGCGACGTCGAGCAGCTTGGCGATGTCCAGGTACGTCTCGGCGGCGCGGGCGCCGTCCAGGGCGTAGGCCTCGTCGGCGACGCGCACGTGCAGCGCCTCGCGGTCGGGGTCCGCGTAGACGGCGACGGAGGCGAGGCCGGCGTCGCGGCAGGCGCGGGCGATGCGGACGGCGATCTCGCCGCGGTTGGCGACGAGGACCTTCGAGATGCGGGGCACGGCTCACCGTAACGCGGGGTGCCTCCGGCGTTCACGCCCGCGGCCGGTCGCGCCGCGAAGATCGCCGAACCGGCCAACGAGGTCCCCGCGCCGTTGGAGGGTTCCACAGCGGACGCGCGGCGCCGGGTGCGCGGCCCGGCGCGCCCTTGTCCGGCCCCGACAAACCCGCGAGGCCCGCCGACCGCCCGTGCGGGCGGCCCGCCCACCCCGCGGGCCGCCGCGCCGACCGGGTAGCCGACACGTCGAGCGAGCAGTCGCGGACTACCCCCTCGACGTGTCGGCTACCCGCTCGCGTCCGAGGCGGCGCGCGGCCCGCGCGGCCGGCGCGTGGTCAGCGGGCGGGGCGTCAGGACGGGAGGCGGGTCCAGAGGGTGTGCAGCGGGACGCCGCGCGCGGCCAGGAGCTCGCGCAGCAGCGGCAGGCTCAGGCCGACGACGCCGTGGTGGTCGCCCTCGACGCCCGTGATGTACGCGCCGCCGAGGCCGTCGATGGTGAACGCGCCCGCGACCCACAAGGGCTCGCCGGTGGCGACGTAGGCGTCGATCTCGGCGTCGGTGACGTCCGCGAAGTGCACGACGGTGGTCGACGTCGCGCCCGACTCGCGGCCCGCGCGCACGTCGTCGCCGTCCCTGCCCACGGCGCCGCCGTCCCCGCCGTCGCCCGCCCCGTCGCCGCCGTCCCCGCCGACGCCCGCACCGTCGCCGCCGGCCCGCCCGTCCACGAGCCAGTGCCCCGTGTGCAGCCGCCCGCTGCGCCCGCGCATCGCCCGCCACCGCGCGGCGGCGTCCGCGGCGTCGGCGGGCTTGCCGAGCACCTGCCCGTCGAGCTCGAGCATCGAGTCGCACCCCAGCACCAGCGACCCCGCGTGCCCCGGCGCGACGTCCCGGGCCTTGGCGCGGGCCAGCAGCAGCACCGCCTCGGCGGGCGGCACGTCGCCGGCCGCGGCCAGCACCGCGGGCTCGTCGACGGCCGACACCGCGACGGTCGGCTCGATCCCGGCCGCGCGCAGGGTCGCGAGCCGGGCGGGGGAGGCGGAGGCGAGCACGAGGGTCGTCACCCGGCGAGCGTACGGCCAGGTCGGGGACGTACGTCCCTCGGGCGGCACCGCCCGCGTGCCGATGATGTCCGGGGAACTCCCAGGAGGGGATGCGACGATGACGGGCGTGACCGAGGACAGCGCGCGGGCCACGCGCCCGAGCGGCGCAGCAGCCGACCCGACCGACCTGCTCGACCACGACCCCGTGGACGACGACCCCGACTCCCCGGCTCGCGCGGCCTGGCGCCGCCGGACCGCGATCGAGATGGCCGTCTCCGGCGTCATCGGGCTGTTCACGTCGTTCGTGCTGTCGATCGAGGCGTGGCACCTGGCGAAGGACCCGACCGCGGCCCTGTCCTGCGACCTCAGCTCGGTGATCTCGTGCAGCACCGTGGCGCTGTCCCCGCAGGCGGAGGTGCTCGGCTTCCCGAACGCGTTCCTCGGCATCGCGTTCGAGTCCGTGGTGATCGCGATCTCGATCGCGGGCATCGCCGGGGTGCGGTTCCCGCGCTGGTACATGCTCGGCACCCAGGCGCTCTACACGGTCGCGCTGGTGTTCGCGTGGTGGCTGTTCCTGCAGTCGTACTTCGTCATCAAGGCGCTGTGCCCCTGGTGCCTGCTCATCACCGTGACCACGACGCTGGTCTGGGCGGGCCTCACCCGGTGGAACGTCCGGGACGGCCACCTGCGGCTCCCCGGTCGCGCCGGCCCCTGGGCGCGCGGGTTCGTGGCCTCCGGCACGGACTGGTACGTGACGATCGCCGTGCTCGTGCTGTTCGTGGCCGCGATCCTGCTGAAGTACGGCCCGTCGCTCCTGGCGTCCTGAGCCGCGCGGCGTCGCGCGCGACGCGCCGCACACCCCGCACGTACGAGGGCCCCCGGACCGCGCAGGTCCGGGGGCCCTCGTCGTCCCGCACCGGTCAGGCCAGCGCGGTCCGCAGCACGTCGAGCGGCAGCGCGCCCATGCCGAGCGCGCGGGCGTGGAACGCCCGCAGGTCGAACGCCTCGCCGCGGGCCTGCGCGGAGTCGCGGGCGCCGTCCCGGATCTGCTCCCAGATCCGCTGGCCGATCTTGTACGAGGGCGCCTGGCCGGGCCAGCCCAGGTAGCGGTTGAGCTCGAACCGGATGAACTGCTCCGGCATGTTGACGTTGGCGCGGAGGAACTCCCACGCCTTGTCGGCGTCCCAGGAGCCGCCGCCCCAGCGCTCGGGCGCCTCGAGGCCCAGGTGCACGCCGAGGTCCAGCACGACGCGGGCGGCGCGCATCCGCTGCCCGTCGAGCATGCCGAGCCGGTCGCCCGGGTCGTCCAGGTGGCCGAGGTCGGCCATGAGCCGCTCGGCGTACAGCGCCCAGCCCTCGCCGTGGCCCGACACCCAGCACGCCAGCCGGCGCCAGGAGTTGAGCTGCGCGCGGTTGTAGACGGCCTGGCCGACCTGCAGGTGGTGGCCCGGGACGCCCTCGTGGAAGACGGTGGTCTTCTCGCGCCAGGTGTTGAACGTGGTGACCTCCGGCGGCACCGACCACCACATCCGGCCGGGCCGGCTGAAGTCGTCGGACGGGCCGGTGTAGTAGATCCCGCCGTTCTGGGTCGGGGCGATCCGGCACTCCAGGGTGCGGATGGCGTCCGGGATCGTGAAGTGCACGCCGTCGAGCGCGGCGACCGCGGCGTCGGAGGTCTCCTGCATCCAGCGCTGCAGCGCGTCGGTGCCCTCGAGCCGGCGCGACGGGTCGGCGTCGAGCGCGGCCACGGCCTGCTCGACGGTGGCGCCGGGGCCGGCGATCTCGGCGGCGACGGCCTCCTGCTCGGCGACGACCCGCGCGAGCTCCTCGAGCCCCCACTGGTAGGTCTCGTCCAGGTCGACGGTCGCGCCCAGGAAGTACCGGGACCACAGCGCGTAGCGCTCGCGGCCGGCGGCGTCCTCGGCGGGCGCCTGCGGGGCGAGCTCGTCGCGCAGGAACGTCACCAGGTCGGCGTAGGTCTGCCGGGCCGCCTCGGCCCCGCGCTCCAGGTCGGCGCGCAGCGCGTCGCCCCCGGCCTCGATCGCGGCCGCGGCCTCCGGGCCCTGGACGAAGGAGGTGAAGAACGAGGACGACGGGTCGGCCAGGTCCTCCGCCTGCGCGATCGCCTCGCGCACCTGCCGGATCGCGGGGACCTGCCCGCGCGACGCGGCCAGGCGCAGCGACTCGACGTAGCCCGCGCCCGCGCGCGGCAGCCCCGCGAGCCGCTGGGCGGTCGTCGCCCAGGCCTCGGGGCCGTCGGTCGCCATGATGTCGAAGACGTCCCGCATGCCCTGGACGGGCGAGGCGATGACGTTGAGGTCGGCGAGCCACTCGCCGGCGTCGTGCAGCTCCAGGTCCAGGCCGAGGCGCTCGCGCATCGCGGCGAGCGTGATCGCGTCCACCTCGTCCGCGGGGGCGAGGCCGTCCAGCTGCGCGAGCGTGGCGCGGGCCGCGTCGGCGCGCGCGTCGTGCCCGGCGGGGGACAGGTCGGTGACCTCGTGGTCGTGGCCCGGGACGCCCAGCGCGGTCGCGCCGAACGGGTCGAGGGCGGCGGTCGTGGCGACGTAGGCGTCGGCGACGGCGTCGATCGGGGTCGCGGGGCGCTGCGGCGCCCCGGTGGTGTCGGGTGCAGTGCTCACCCGGTCGACCCTACCCGCGCCGCGCCGGGGCGCCCGGGCTTTTCCGGCGCGTCAGCGCAGGCTGCGCCGCCAGGCGTCCGGCCCGGTGCGCCACGCCCCGCGCGCGCCGGGCAGCGTGCGGGCGCGGTCCGCCCAGCCCGCGCGCGGCAGCGCCTCCTCGACCCCGTCGTCGTCACCGGGCACCGACGCGGCGACCAGCCCCGCGACGAGGGCGGCGAGCTCGACGTCGTCCGGCGTGCCGCGGACGACCTGGACGTGCGGGAGCGCCGCGGCGTCGCCCGCGCTCACGCCTCGTCCCCGCCGTCCTCGTCGTCGTCGAACGTGACGGGCGCCCCGCGGGACGCCCCCCAGCCCTCGACGGTGAAGCCGCTGTCCAGCAGGCGCTCGACGATCTCGGCGCCCCCGTTGTCGACGATGCCGAGCACGGCGTCGATCGACTGGTCGTGCGGGGCGGCCGGGACGCTGACGACGAAACCGAGGTGGAACTCGTCGGTGTCCTCGTCGGCGGCGGGCGCCTCGGACGGCGCGGCGTCGTCCTCCCAGGTCATGCCGGTGAGCTCGGAGTGCATGCCGAGGCTCTCGTGCAGCAGGTCGTACAGCCGGGCGTTCAGCGCGGAGACGCGGGACTCGAGCGCGAGCACCCGCGGGTCCTCGTCGGCCTCGGAAGCGCCGAACTCGGCGCGCACGCCGGCGGCGGTGTCCACGTACTCGTGCAGCGCCGCGGCGAGCTCGTCCACCACGCCGTGCATGGCGCCGGTGTCGACGCCGGGCAGGGGCTCGGGGCCGTGGGCGCCGCCGGCGTGGTCGTGGGCGCCGTGGTCGTGACCCCCGTGGTCGTCGGGGCCGGGCAGCAGCGGGTCGCCGGTCACAGCGGGATGTTCCCGTGCTTCTTGGGCGGCAGCGCGGCGCGCTTGGTCCGCAGCACGCGCAGCGCGCGCACGATCTGCGACCGGGTCTCGGCGGGCGCGATGACCGCGTCCACGTAGCCGCGGTCCGCGGCGTCCCACGGGTTCACGATGGCCTCCTCGTACTCGCGGGTGAGCCGGGCGCGCTCGGCCTCGACGTCCCCGCCGGCCTCGGCCACCTGCTTGAGCGCCCCGCGCTGCAGGATGTTCACCGCACCGCCGGCGCCCATGACCGCGATCTGCGCCGTGGGCCACGCCAGGTTCACGTCGGCGCCGAGCTGCTTCGACCCCATGACGATGTAGGCGCCACCGTACGCCTTGCGGGTGATGACGGTGACGAGCGGGACGGTCGCCTCCGCGTACGCGTAGATGAGCTTCGCGCCGCGGCGGATGATGCCGTTCCACTCCTGGTCGGTGCCGGGCAGGAAGCCCGGGACGTCGACGAACGTCAGCACCGGGATGCTGAACGCGTCGCAGGTCCGGACGAACCGGGCCGCCTTCTCCGCCGCGTCGATGTCGAGCGTGCCGGCCATCGTGAGCGGCTGGTTGGCGACGATCCCGACCGCGTGCCCCTCGACCCGGCCGAAGCCGACCAGCACGTTCCGCGCGAACAGCGGCTGCACCTCGAGCAGGTCGCCGTCGTCCAGCACGTGCTCGACGACGGTGCGCATGTCGTACGGCTGGTTGTCCGAGTCCGGGACGAGCGTGTCGAGCTCGAGGTCCTCGTCGGTGACCTCCAGCTCGGCCTCCTGCGGGTAGGCCGGCGGGTCGGTGAGGTTGTTCTGCGGGAGGTACGACAGCAGCGAGCGCACGTAGTCGAGCGCGTCGTCCTCGTCCGAGGCCAGGTAGTGCGCGACGCCCGACCGGGTGTTGTGCGTGGTCGCGCCGCCGAGCTCCTCGAAGCCGACGTCCTCGCCCGTGACCGCGCGGATCACGTCCGGGCCGGTGATGAACATGTTCGACGTGCCGTCGGCCATGACGATGAAGTCGGTGAGCGCGGGGGAGTACACCGCGCCGCCGGCCGAGGGGCCGAGGATGAGGCTGATCTGCGGGATCACGCCGGACGCGGCGACGTTGCGCCGGAAGATCTCCGCGAACTGGGTGAGGCCCGCGACGCCCTCCTGGATGCGCGCGCCGCCGCCGTCGCTGATGCCGACGAGCGGCATGCCGGTCCGCAGCGCGAGGTCCATCACCTTGGTGATCTTCTGGCCGTGCACCTCGCCGAGGCTGCCGCCGAACACCGTGAAGTCCTGGGAGTAGACCGCGATCGGCCGGCCGTCGACCGTGCCGTGCCCGACGACGACGCCGTCGCCCGGGACGCGCTTCTTGTCGAGGCCGAAGTTGGTCGAGCGGTGCCGGACGAACGCGTCGAGCTCGGTGAAGGAGCCCGGGTCGAGCAGGGCCTCGATGCGCTCGCGGGCGGTGCGCTTGCCGCGGGCGTGCTGCTTCTCGGCCGCGGTCTGCTCGGGCTCCGCGACGGCGCGGCGGTGCCGGTCCGCGAGGTCGGCCACCTTGGCGGCGGTGCCGGCGGGCCGGGGGGCGGCGGGCGTGGCGGCGGTCTGGTCCGCCGGGAGCTGGTCGGTCACCCGCACGAGGCTAGTGGCCGGACGGCGCGGCACACCTGGGCGACGGGCACGGACTCCCGCGCGCCGGGTCGTGCGAATGCCACAACGCCCCCGCGAGCGCGCCGGGCGAGGATGGACCCGTGGACGAGACGAACCCGGACGGACCGGCCCGCGCGCCGCTGCGCGTCGCCGAGGTGCGCGCCGCGCTGCTGCACCCCGCCGGGCCGCTCCGCCGGTGCGAGGTGCTGCCCGCGGCGGGCTCGACCAGCACCGAGCTGCTCGCGCGGGTCGCCGCGGACCCCGCCTGGGCGGACGGGGGGCTGCTCGTCGCCGAGCACCAGCAGGCCGGCCGGGGGCGGGCCGACCACGCGTGGACGACCCCGCCGGGCGCCGCGCTCACGCTGTCGCTCGCGGTGCGCCCGGGCGTGCCGCGCGACCGGTGGGGCTGGCTGCCGCTGCTGACGGGGCTGGCGGTGGCGCGCGCCGTGCGGGCGACCACGGGGCTCGTGGCCGGGGTGAAGTGGCCGAACGACGTGCTGCTGCCGGCCGCGGACGGGGTCGACCTGCCCGGCTGGGGGACGCACCGCAAGGCCGTCGGCGTGCTCGCCGAGGTGGCCCCGGCGGGTGACGCCGTGGTGCTCGGCATCGGGATCAACGTCGACCAGGTGCCGGAGGAGCTGCCGGTGCCGAGCGCGACGTCGCTGCGGGTCGCGGGAGCACCGGGCGTCGACCGGACCGCGCTGCTGCTCGCCGTGGTCGGCGAGGTCGTCGCGGTGCTCGAGCGCTGGCAGGACCGCGGCGGCGACGTCGCGGCGGCGGGCCTGGACGCGGACGTGGCGGCCGCGTGCCTCACGCTGGGGCGGACGGTCCGCGCCACGCTGCCGGACGGCTCGGAGCTCCGCGGGACGGCCGAGCGGATCGACCGGGACGGGGCCCTGGTGGTCCGGGACCTCGGCGGGACCGAGCGGGTGCTGCTCGCCGGTGACGTGCGTCACGTGCGCCCGGTCGGTGAACTAGGGTCGCAGTCGTGACGGACGAGGTGCAGGACGGGGTGCGGGCGGCCGCGCTGGACGCGGCGCTGCTCGGCGGCCCGCGGACGCTGTCCCTGCGGGACCTCGCCGCGCGCTCGGGCCTCGACCTGGAGCTGGTGCGGCTGTACTGGCGGACGCTCGGGCTGCCGCACCCGGACGCCGACGACGTCGCGTTCACCGGCCGGGACGCCGAGGCGGTCGAGCGCGTCGCGGCGCTGCTCCGCGACGACCACGTCGGCAGCCGCACGATGATCTCGCTGACCCGGGCGCTCGGGCACACCAGCGACCGGCTTGCGCTCTGGCAGGTCGAGGCCCTGGTCGAGGACATGGCGACTCGCCGCGACCTCGACGACCCGGCCGCCCGGCGCGCCGTCCTCGAGGAGCTGCCGCGGCTCGCGCCCGTCCTGGAGGCGCAGCTGCTGCACTCCTACCGCCGGCACCTGGCGTCGATCGCGGCGCGGTACGCCGTCGAGTTCGCCGCGGACGGCGAGACGGGGGCGGCGGAGGCCGACCCCGCCGCGCTGCCGCTCGCGCGGGCCGTCGGGTTCGCCGACATGGTGTCGTTCACCCGCCGCACCGCCGGCCTGGGCTCCACCGACCTGTCCGACTTCGTGCAGCGGTTCGAGACCGCGGCGCGGGACGTGGTCACCCAGTGCGGCGGCCGCGTGGTCAAGACCATCGGGGACGCGGTGCTGTTCGTGGCCGACGACGTGCGGACCGGGGCGAAGGTGGCCCTGGAGCTCGCACGGGTGCTCGGCGGGGACCTGGACGTCGAGCGGGAGCGCGGCGCCGGGGGTCTGGCGGAGGGCGCCCGGGGCGTCACGCCCGTGCGCGTCGGGGTCGTGTGGGGCCGGGTGCTCTCCCGGTTCGGCGACGTGTTCGGGCCGTCTGTCAACGTGGCGGCGCGGCTCACCGACATCGCCGACCCGAGCACGGTGCTGACCGACCCGGCGACCGCGCGGCTGCTGCTGGACGCGCCCGGGATGCTGCTGGAGCCGTTGCCCGAGCGCGAGCTCGAGGGGATCGGGGCGCTGGCGCCGGTCCGGATCCGGACGGCGTGACGGTGGCGGGGCCGGAGGCCGGGGGCGCGGACGGCGGGCGTCCCGTGCGCCAGCTCCGGCTCGTCGTCGAGGCCGAGGACTACGACGCGGCGCTGGCGTTCTACCGCGACGTGCTCGGGCTCGAGCAGCTCGAGGCCTACGAGGGTGGCGACGGTGCGCACGTCGCGATCCTCGACGCCGGCCGCGCGACGCTCGAGATCGCGAACCCCGCGCAGAAGCGGCTGATCGACGACGTCGAGGTCGGCCGCCAGGTCGCCCGGCACGTGCGGGTCGCCTTCGAGGTGGCCGACACCCGGGCGACGACCGCCCGGCTGGTCGACGAGGGCGGCGCCGAGCTGGTCGCGCCGCCGACCGAGACGCCGTGGCGCTCGCTCAACGCGCGCCTCGAGGGCGCGGCGGGCCTGCAGCTGACGGTGTTCCAGGAGCTGGGCCCGGAGGACTGACCCGCCGGGTGCACGGGCCCGTGCGACGGTGACCTGCACGGGGATCGAATCGATTCGCCCCGGGCCGTGGCGCGTGCGACGATGCAGCACGAGATGAGCACCGGCGAACCCGTCCCGACCCCCGCCCGACCCTCGACGACCGCGGCGGCGCCGGCGGCCGCCCCGGCCTCCGCGCCCGCGTTCCGGCCCAGCGCCAAGTACGTCCTGCTGCTGGGCGTGATGACCGCGCTGCCCGCTATCACCACCGACATCTACCTGCCGTCGCTGCCCGACGTGGCGCGCGACCTGGACACCAGCGCGGCCGCCGCCCAGCTGACGATGACGATGATGCTGGTCGGCGGCGCCGCCGGGCAGCTGGTCATCGGCCCGCTGTCCGACCGGTTCGGCCGCCGGCTGCCCGTGCTGATCGGCGTCGCGCTGCACGTCGTCACGTCCCTGCTGTGCGCGATCGCGCCGGCGATCATCCCGCTCATCGGGCTGCGCATGGTGCAGGGGTTCTTCAACGCGTCGGCGTCGGTGGTCGCGATGGCGGTGATCCGGGACCGGTTCGTCGGCCCGGACGCGTCGCGGCTGCTGTCCCGCCTGATGCTGGTCATCGGCGTGGCCCCGCTGTTCGCCCCGAGCGTCGGCGGGCTGATCGCCGGCCAGTGGGGCTGGCGCGCGGTGTTCGTGGCGCTCGCGATCTACGGCGCGGGGCTCTGGGTGGTCGTGCTGCTCCGGCTGCCCGAGACCCTGCCCCGCGAGCGGCGGCTGTCGTCCGCCCGCGGCGTGTGGAGCGGGTACCGGGTGCTGCTCCGGGACCGGCACTTCGTCGCGCTGGCGCTGCTGCCCGGCCTCGGGCTGGCGGTGCTGATGAGCTACGTCGTCGGGTCCCCGTTCGTGCTCCGCGAGGGGTTCGGCCTGACCGCCGGGCAGTTCGCGCTGGTGTTCGCGATCAACGGCATCGGCCTGGTCGGCGGCGCGCAGGTGAACGCCGCGCTGGTCCGCCGGTACGCGCCCATCCAGATCATCCGAGTCGCGCTGCCGGCGTCGTTCGTCCTGGTGCTGACGCTGCTGGTCCTCGCGCTGACCGGGGCGGGCGGGCTGCCCGCGCTGCTCGTCGTGCTGTTCCTGACCATGTCGCTGGTCAACTTCACGCCGCCGAACGCCTCGGCGATCGCGCTGTCGCGGCACGGCGAGCGCGCCGGCACCGCGGCGGCGTTCATCGGCGCGCTGCAGGCCGGCGTGTCGGGCGTCGTCGCGCCGCTGGTCGGCGTGCTCGGCGAGTCGGCCTGGGCGATGGCGACCGTCATGCTCGCGGGCGCGGGCGGCGCGCTGCTGGTCCTCGCGCTGGCGACGCCGGCCTACCGCCGCGGCGGCTGGACCGAGGGCGGCCTGGGCTCGGCGGTCGACACCCGCTGAGCGCCGGCGGGCCGGGCTCTTCCGTCCCCGGACCCCACCCGATCCTCGCGCCGCACCCCGATCGATCGGGTGGTCCCGCGAGAATCGGGAGGGGATCGAGCCGCGCGCCGCCCGGGTCAGCCCGCCAGGGCCGCCAGGCGCTCCGCCGCCTCGCGCAGCACCGCCTCCTGCTTGACGTAGGTGAACCGCACCGCCGTGCGGAGCGCACGGTCGGCGGCCGAGCCGTCGTGCGTGAACGCCCCGACCGGCACGCCCACCACGCCCACGAGCCCCGGCAGCGCCCGGCACAGGTCCGCGGCGTCGCGCAGGCCGTGCCGCGCCAGCGGGCCCGCGAGCAGCCGCGCGGCGTCCGCGACGACGAAGTACGTGCCCTGCGGGCGCACGACGTCGAACCCGGCGGCGGTCAGCCCGGCGCTCAGCAGGTCGCGGCGCCCGGCGAGCGAGGCGGCGAGCCCGCGCACGTAGCCGGCGTCGGGGGAGTCCGTCGTCTCCAGGTCCAGCGCGTGCGCGATCGCGGGCTGGAACGGCGCGCCCGACACGTAGGTGAGGAACTGCTTCACCGCGCGCACCGCGTCCACCAGCCCCGCCGGCCCGGTGACCCAGCCGATCTTCCAGCCGGTGAACGAGAACGTCTTGCCCGCCGACGAGATCGTGAGCGTCCGCTCCGCAGCCCCCGGCAGGGTGGCGAACGGGACGTGCGGGACGCCGTCGTAGGTGAGGTGCTCGTAGACCTCGTCCGTGACGACCACGCAGTCGTGCCGCTCGGCGACCTCCGCGACCACCGCGAGCTCCTCGCGGGTCAGCACCGCGCCGGTCGGGTTGTGCGGGGTGTTGAGCAGGATGACCCGGGTGCGGTCGGTGACCGCGGCGCGCAGCGCGTCGGCGTCCAGCCGGAACCCGTCCGGGGTCGCCGCGAGCGGGGCGGTGGTGTGCCGCGCACCGGCCAGCCCGATCACCGCGGCGTACGAGTCGTAGAACGGCTCGAGGGTCAGCACCTCGTCGCCCGGCTCGGTCAGCGCGAGCACCGCGGCCGCCAGCGCCTCGGTTGCGCCGGTGGTGATGAGCACCTCGGTGTCCGGGTCGGGGGCCAGGCCGTAGTGCCGCGCCTGGTGCTCGGCGACGGCGCGGCGCAGCTCCGGGACGCCGGGGCCGGGCGGGTACTGGTTCACCCCGGCGGCGATCGCCTCGGCGGCGACCCGCTTCACGGACTCCGGGCCGTCGACGTCCGGGAACCCCTGCCCGAGGTTCAGCGCGCCGGTCCGCGCGGCGAGCGCGGACATCTCGGCGAAGATGGTCGGCCGCGGCACGCCGTCCGCGCCGAGCAGCCCGGCGGCCCGGGCGGCGTCGCGCCAGCGGCCGGGCGTCATGGGGCGGGCGGGGGAGGGCGTGCCGGTCATCGCGGTCCTGTCGTGAGGGGACGCGAGGAGGGTAGTCCGGCCCGCGGTCCGGGCGCCCGGGTGCCCGCGGACCGGTCGCCCGTCACAGGGTGGCGGCGCGGACGCCAGGGAGCTCGGCGAAGCGCGCCCGCCGGTCGGGGGTCACGACGACCCGGCCGTGCTCGGCCGCCTGCGCCGCGATGATGAGGTCGTGCGCGCCGCGCGGTGCGCCGGTCCGGCGCACGTGGGCGAGGAGTCGTGCGTGCTCGACAGCGGTGCGCGCGGTGTAGTCGAGGACGGTGGTGGTCGCCGTGATCGCGGCGAGCACGCGGCGGCGACGCTCCGCGCGGTCCGCCGTGGCCGCCAGCTCGATCCCGACCCGGAACTCGGCGACCGTGACCGCCGCGATCGCCAGGTCGTCCTCGTCCGCGACGACCTGCGGTCCCGCGCGACCGCGCTCGAACGCGATGAGCGCCCCGGTGTCCAGGATCAGACGTCGCGCCACGGCACGGGGTCGTGGGTGAGCAGCCGGGTCGCCGTGCCGATGTCCGCCTCGAGGTGGTCGTCCAGCGGAGGTAGGCCGGCGAGCGCCCGACGCAGCGCGCCGGCCGTCGACGTGCTGCCCGCCGATCGGACCTCGGCCACCGCCCGGCCGGACCGCGTGATCGTGAACGTCTCGCCGTGCGCGACCGCGTCGAGCATCCCGGGCAGGTGGCGGGACGCGTGCGTGGCGGTGACGGTGCGCATGCGTCGAGCCTAGAGACGCGGGTACGGAGACGACAGAGGGAGTTCCCGACCTGTGACGACGGCCGCGCGTGCGTGCCGAGGGCGTCAGAGCACGCCGGACGCCGCCGCCAGGCCCGCGAGGACCAGCAGCACCAGCGACCCCCACGCGCACGCGACCCACCACGGCACGTGGTGCCGGGTCCGGGTGCGCGTGTGGTGCGTGGTCATGCCTGTGTGATCGGCACCACGCGCGCCGGCTCAAGCCGTCGGGGCCGACTCGCCCGGGTGACTTCCCGGTGGGGGTGTCACCCGGTCGCCACCCGGCCCCGGCAGGCGGCCGGTCTCAGCCCTGCTCGGTCTCCTGCACCTGCTGGGACAGCTGCTCGACCTGCTGCGCGAGCTTGTCGAGGGCGTCGGCCGTCGTGGCGTCGACCTGCGAGGACGCCGAGTCGAGCGCGCTGCGGGCCGAGTCGAGCGCGGAGCGCGCGGAGTCGAGCTGCTCCTGGGTCGCGGCGGTGCCGTCGGCCTGGGCCTGCTCGAGCGCCGCGGTGGCGTCGTCGATCGCGGTGGAGGACTGGTCGACCGCGCCCTGCGCGGCCTCGCGCGCGCTCGCGTCGAGGTCCTGGAGCCGCGCCCGGGCGTCGTCGACGGCGGACTGCGCGGACTCGACGCGCTCGCGGACCTGGTCGGCGAGGTCGCGCAGGTTGCCGGCGGCCTCGCTGGCCGAGTCGGCGACCGACTGCGCCTGGGACGCGATCTCCTCGGCCTGGGAGCAGGCGCCGAGCGCGAGCGCGGCGGCGAGCGCGAGCGGCAGGGCGGCCGCGGCGCGGCGGGCGGGACGTGCGGTGCGGCGGGTGGTCATCGGCGGGCCTCCTCGTCGGTGGACCGCCCAGTGTGCCAGCCGTACCTGGGAGCGGACGCAGAGGAACGCCCCGCCCGCGACGGGTGGTCGCGGGCGGGGCGCTCGGGCGAGCAGCGACCTGGGTCAGGTCGGAGGGACGCTCAGGCGTCGGCCTCCGCCGGGGCCCCCGCCCCGGCGGGCGCGCTCTCGGCGCCCTGCTGCTGCTCGCGGCGGCCCCGCACCTCCGCGACGGAGGTGCCGTAGTAGGCCGCGGTCATGATGTCCTTCATGTCCGCCCGCATCGGCATGCGGGGGTTGGCGGGCGCGCACTGGTCCTCGTACGCACCCATGGCGACCTCGTCGAGCCGGGACAGGAAGTCCTGCTCGTCGACGCCCTGCGCCTGGAAGGACGACGGGATGCCGACCTTGGCGCGCAGCGCCTCGATCGCCAGGGCGTAGGACTCGACGCCCTGCTCCGGGGTCTCGGCCGGCAGGCCCAGCATCTGGGCGATCTGCTGGAACCGCTCCGGGGCCACGTAGTGCTCGTACTTCGGCCAGCTGGTGAGCTTGGTCGGGATCTGGCCGTTGTACCGGATCACGTGCGGCAGCAGCGTGGCGTTGGTCCGGCCGTGCACCAGGTGGAACGTCGAGCCGATGACGTGCGCCATCGCGTGCACGATCCCGAGGAACGCGTTGCCGAACGCCATGCCGGCGATGGTGCCCGCGTTGTGCATCTTCTCGCGGGCGTCCTTGGTGGCCGGGTCGGCCGGGTCGCCGTTCACGGACTGCGCCAGGTTGTCGAAGATCAGGCGGATCGCCTGCAGCGCCATGCCGTCGGTGAAGTCGTTCGCGTAGACGGCGACGAACGCCTCGGTGGCGTGGGTCAGGGCGTCGAACCCGGAGTCGGCGGCCAGCGAGCGCGGCATCTTCGAGGTGAGGACCGGGTCGATGATCGCGACCGTCGGGGTCAGCGCGTAGTCCGCCAGCGGGTACTTCTTGCCCGCGTCGGGGTCGGAGATGACGGCGAACGGGGTGACCTCCGCGCCGGTGCCCGAGGTGGTCGGGATGCACACCAGCTTGGCGAGCTCGCCCAGGGTCGGGAACTTGAACGCGCGCTTGCGGACGTCGAAGAACTTCTGCTTGAGGTCGGAGAAGACGATCTCCGGGTGCTCGTACAGCAGCCACATGACCTTCGCGGCGTCCATGGGCGACCCGCCGCCGAGGGCGATGATCGTGTCGGGGCGGAAGTGGCGCATCTGCGCGGCGCCCGCCTGGACGGTCTTGACGCTGGGCTCGGGCTCGACCTGGTCGATGATCTGCACGGACACGTTGTTGCCGCGGCGGTGCAGGACGTCGAGGACCCGGTCGACGAAGCCGAGGGTCGTCATCGTGGCGTCGGTGACGATGGTGACGCGCTCGACGTCGGCCATGTCGGACAGGTAGCGGATGGCGTTCGGCTCGAAGTACGTCTTGGCCGGGACCTTGAACCACTGCAAGTTGTTGTTCCTCCGGCCCACGCGCTTGATGTTGACGAGGTTGATCGCCGAGACGTTGTTCGACACCGAGTTGTGGCCGTAGGAGCCGCAGCCCAGGGTCAGCGACGGGATGAACGCGTTGTAGATGTCGCCGATGCCGCCGAGCGAGGAGGGCGCGTTCGCGATGACGCGGATCGCCTTGACCCGGTTGCCGTACTCCTCGGTGAGCGCCTCGTCCTGGGTGTGGATCGCGGCGGAGTGGCCGAGGCCGTCGAACTCGACCATCTGCTCGGCGAGCTGGATGCCCTGCTCGGTCGAGGTGGCGCGCAGCACGGCGAGGACCGGGCAGAGCTTCTCGCGGGTCAGCGGCTCGTTCGGGCCGACCGAGCCGACCTCGGCCAGGATGATCGAGGTGTCGGCGGGGACGGTGAAGCCGGCCTGCTCGGCGATCCACTGCGGGGACTTGCCGACGACGGTCGGGTTCAGCTTGGCGTCGCCGCAGTTCTTGCCCTTGGCCTCGACCCCGAAGATGAACTTCTCGAGGAGCGCCTTCTCCTTCTTGGTGGCGCGGTACGCGTGCAGCACGGCGAACTCGGCCAGCGCGGCGTCGTAGATCTCGTCGTCCAGGATGACGGCCTGCTCGGAGGCGCAGATCATGCCGTTGTCGAAGGACTTGGACAGCACCACGTCGTTGACGGCCCGCTTGAGCTTGGCGGTCTTCTCGATGTAGGCGGGGACGTTGCCCGCGCCGACGCCGAGGGCCGGCTTGCCGCAGGAGTACGCGGCCCGGACCATCGCGTTGCCGCCGGTCGCGAGGATCGTCGAGACGCCGGGGTGGTTCATCAGCAGGCCGGTGGCCTCCATCGAGGGGGTCTCGACCCACTGGATGCAGTGCTCGGGGGCGCCGGCGGCGATCGCGGCGTCCCGCACGACGCGGGCGGCCGCCACGGACGACTTCTGCGCGTTCGGGTGGAACGCGAAGATGATCGGGTTGCGGGTCTTCAGCGCGATGAGCGCCTTGAAGATGGCCGTCGACGTCGGGTTGGTCACCGGGGTCATGGCGCAGATGACGCCGACCGGCTCGGCGATCTCGGTGATGCCGTTGATCTCGTCGCGGGAGATGACGCCCACGGTCTTGAGCGCCGCCATCGAGTTGGTGACGTGCTCGCAGGCGAAGATGTTCTTGACGGCCTTGTCCTCGAAGACGCCGCGGCCGGTCTCCTCGACGGCCAGCTCGGCGAGCTGCCCGTGCTGGTCCAGCGCCGCGACGGCGGCCTTCTTGACCAGGCGGTCCACGTCCTCCTGGGTGAAGCGGGCGTACTCGGCCAGCGCCTTGGTCGCGCCGGCGACCAGCTGGTCGATGGCCGCGGCGGTGTCGGTGCTCGTCGTCGTGGTGGTCACGGGGACTCTCCCGAGGGTGGTGGGTTGGGGTGCGGAGGGCTCCGTCGACCTCACGACCAGAACGGTATCGAGAAAAGTTTCACAAAGTCTGGGACCGGAGTCCCGGGGACCTCGGTCCTGCCTCGGCGGGCGGCCCGCCGGGCCTGGGCGCGGCGCGCGATATGTCACGAAAGTGCGCACAAATGCGGATCTGGGATCGATTGCCCGCATTTGCTCTGCTGGTCAGAGCGTTGCTGACATCGAGTCGGAATGTCGGTAGCGTGCGGCGCACCGCGCGTCGGCCCCCGCCGTCCGCGACCACCGACCCGCGGCCGGACCCCCGGCCGGCCGCAGCCGAGGAGGCCCCCGTGCCCACGCTCCAGGACGTCGCCCAGGACCTGATGGACCTCGACGGCGCGATCGCGTTCGCGTTCGTCGACCACACCAACGGGCTCGTGCTCGCGTCCGCCACCTCGGTGCCGTACGACATCGAGCTCGCCGCGGCCGTCGCCACCGAGTTCGTCCGCGCCAAGCTGCGCGCGGTCGAGCAGATGGGCCGCGGCGGCGCGGTCGAGGACATCCTCGTCACGCTGGAGGACGAGCTGCACCTGACGCTGGTGTGCGACCACCCGCGCCTCCAGGGCGTGTTCGGCTACCTCGCCCTCGACCGCCGGCGCGGCAACCTCGCGCTCGCGCGGCGCACGCTGCGCGCTCTCGGCGGGTCCGTCGAGCTCTAGGCGGAGCCGGACCCGGCGCCGCGCCCCCGAATCGCGTTCGGGGGCGCGGAACGGCGATTGGGGTGGTGCCTCCCGGTGGCAGCGTCGCTCCCGTTCCACCGGACGACGAGGAGTGACGCATGATCAGCATGGAGGAAGCAACGGCCCAGGTGATGGCGCTGGACGGCGCGATCGCGCTCGCGGGCGTCGACTACACGAGCGGCATGACGATCATGTCCACCGTCGTGAAGCCGTTCGACATCGAGCTCGCCGCGGCCGTCGCCACCGAGGTGGTGCGCGCGCAGATACGCGCGATCGACCAGCTGGGCGGCGGGCAGTCCATCGACGACATCCTCATCTCGCTGTCGGACGAGCTGCACCTCATCACCCTGAGCGACGACCCGCGCTACGCCGGCCTGTTCTCGTACCTGGTGCTCGACCGGCAGCGGGGCAACCTCGCGCTCGCCCGTCGGCGGCTGCGCGACCTGACCCAGGCCGGCATCGAGATCGAGAGCTGAACCGGCTCCGCCGACGACCCAGGAGGTGCGCGTGGACGCCGCGCAGGTGCTCGACACCCTCACCCGCGCGCTGCCGCCCGGGGCCGCGGCCTCCTGGCTCGCGCCGGACGGCGCCGCCGCCCCCGGGGTGGCGGCGCCCGAGCCGGGCATCGCGGCGCTGGTCGCGGCCCTCGCCGCCGCGGTCGCCCGGGACGGGGGCGACCTCGCCGGGGACAGCAGCAGCCTGCTGGTCGAGTCGCCGGCGCGGACGCTGCTCGCGCACCGGCTCGGCGGCCACGGCACGCTCGTGGTGGTGGCGGGGCCGGACCTCAACCTGGCGCTGGTCCGACGGCTGGTCCGCACGGCGCTCGCGGACGGCGAGCCGCGCGGTGCCGACGACGCCCCCGGCGGGCCCACCGGGACCGGTGCCGATGCCGTCGCGGCGCCCGGCGCCGAGTGTCCGGTGCCCGCCCTGCCGCGCCGCGCGCCGGCCGCCCGGGTCACCGACTTCCGCTACGAGCCGGAGGACGTCGAGGTCCTCCGGCAGCTCCGCGAGGCGCTCACGGGCTGATCCCGCGAGCGCCCCGCGCCGCGCTCAGTCGTGCGAGACCGGCGGCGGCGTGAGCACCGTCGGGTGGTCCGGCACGCTCGCGGTCATCAGGGTGCCGTCGGCGCGGCGGGTCCCCTCGATGTCCCGGACCGTCGGGGTGCCGATCAGCCGCGGCGCGGGCGCCAGCGGCAGCACGACGGGGTCGCCCGCGGTGACCTTGACCGGCTCGCCGCGCACGACCAGGTCCGCGGCGTCGCCCTCCTCGACGGTGAGCCGCAGCTCGGTGTGCCGGACGTCGACCCGGACCCGGCTGCCGCGCAGCGTGAGCCGGAACGTCAGCCCGTCCCAGACCTCGGGCAGCCGCGGGTCGAGGGACACGACGCCCTCGTGGTCCCGCATGCCGCCGAAGCCGCAGGCCAGCGCGCTCCACACGCCGCCGGCCGACGCGACGTGCACGCCGTCCGCGGTGTTGTGGTGCAGGTCGGCCAGGTCGACGTACAGCGCCGACGTGAAGTAGCGCAGCGCGAGCTCCTGGTACCCGACCTCGGACGCCACGATCGACTGCACGACGCCGGACAGCGTCGAGTCGCCGGTGGTCAGCGGGTCGTAGTAGTCGAAGTCGGCCAGCTTCTCCTCGGCGGTGAACTGGTCGCCCTGCAGGAACAGCGCCAGCACGACGTCCGCCTGCTTGAGCACCTGGAACCGGTAGATGACCAGCGGGTGGTAGTAGAGCAGCAGGGGGCGCTTGGCCGGGTCGGTGTTGGCCAGGTCCCAGAGCTCCTTCTCGAGGAAGTTCGCGTCCTGCGGGTGGATGCCCAGGCGCTCGTCGTACGGGATGTGCATCCGCTCGGCGGCGTGCGCCCACTCGTCCAGCTCGTCCTGGGTCAGGTGCAGCCGGGCGACGAGCGCGGCGTGCTCGGCCGGGTGCTCGTGCGCCAGGCGGTCCACGGCCTCGACGGCGCCGCGCAGGTTGGCGCGGGCCATCACGTTGGTGAACAGGTTGTCGTTCACGACGGTCGTGTACTCGTCCGGGCCGGTGACGCCGTGGATGTGGAACGACGCGTCGCCGTTCGTCCCGCGCCAGAAGCCCAGGTCGGCCCACATGCGCGCGGTCTCCACCAGGATGTCGACGGCCTCGCGGGCGAGGAAGTCGTCGTCGCCGGTCGCCGCGACGTACTGCCGCACGGCGTGCGCGATGTCGGCGTCGATGTGGTACTGCGCGGTGCCGGCCGCGTAGTAGGCGGAGGCCTCCTCGCCGTTGATCGTGCGCCACGGGAACAGCGCGCCGTTCTGGTTCAGCTCGGCGGCGCGGCGGCGCGCGGCGTCGAGCATCGTGTAGCGGAACCGCAGCGCGTTCCGCGCGATCCGCGGCGAGGTGTAGGTCAGGAACGGCAGGACGTAGACCTCGGTGTCCCAGAAGTAGTGCCCGCTGTACCCGGAGCCGGTGAGGCCCTTGGCGGCGATGCCGTTGCCCTCGGCGCGCGCCGTCGCCTGCGCGAGCTGGAACAGGTTCCACCGGATCGCCTGCTGCAGGTCGGGCTGCCCGGGGACCTCGACGTCGCTGCGCGCCCAGAAGTCGTCGAGCCAGGCGCGCTGGTCGGCGAACAGCCGGTCGACGCCGGCCGCCTCGGCCCGGTCGAGCGTCCGGCGGCAGCGGTCCGCGAGCTCGCGCGCGGGGACGCCGCGGGACGAGTGGTAGGTGACGACCTTGGTGATCCGGACCGTCTGGCCCTGCTTCGCGTCGATCCGGTAGACGTGCTTCGCCAGGTCCTCCTCGACGAGCGACAGCTCCTCGTAGGCGTTGTCCGTCTCGATGGCGTGGTCGGCGGCCACGGCGAGCGTCATGCCGGACGCGGCGGCCCGGTAGGACATGACGTACCGGCCCTCGGAGCCCCAGTGCGTCTTCGGCTCGAGGACGCGCGCGGTCAGCGTCTCGGACTTGCGGGGGTCGAAGCCCTCGCCCATCGCGGCGGCGCGGACGTGGTACTCGTCCTGGCCGTCCTGCCGGTTGAGGATCTGGCTGCTGAGCACGACCGGGGCGTCGGCGTCGAGCATCGTCAGCTCGTACGTCATGACGGCCAGGTGCCGCTCGGCGAACGACACCATGCGCCGGGTGCGCACCTGGACGCGCTTGCCGGACGGGGTCTGCCAGACCAGGGCACGCTCGAGCACGCCGCTGCGGAAGTCGAGGCTGCGCTCGTAGGAGTGCAGGTCCGCGACCGTCAGCAGCAGCGGCTCGTCGTCCACGTAGAGCCGCATGATCTTGGCGTCCGGGACGTTGACGATCGTCTGGCCGACGCGGGCGAAGCCGTACGCCTCCTCGGCGTGCCGGATCGGCCAGGTCTCGTGGAACCCGTTGATGAAGGTGCCGTGGCTGTGGCTGTCCCGGCCCTCCTCGACGTTGCCGCGCATGCCGAGGTACCCGTTGCCGACGGCGAACAGGGTCTCGGTCCGGCCCAGGTCGGACGCGTCGTGGCGCGTGTCGCGCAGCCGCCACTCGTCCTTCGGGAACCGGTTGCGGTCCAGGGGGTCCGGGGTGAACAGGGAGGTGGGGTTCACGGCAGGGTGCTCTCGTGCTCGTCGGTGTCGTCGGTCGGGGTGACGAGCTCCGCGAGGTCGTCCACCACCAGGTCTGCCCCCTGCTCGCGCAGCACGTCGGCGCCCGCGCCGCGGTCCACGCCGATCACGAGCCCGAACGCCCCGGCACGGCCGGAGGCGACGCCGGACTCGGCGTCCTCGACGACGACCGCGCGCTCGCGCGGGACGCCGAGCTGCTCGGCGGCGTACAGGTACGTCGCCGGGTCCGGCTTGCCCGCCAGGCCCTGCGCCGCGGCCACCAGGCCGTCGACGACGAGCGGGAACCGGTCGGTGAGGCCCGCGGCGGCCAGCACGGGCACCGCGTTCCGGCTGCTCGACACCACGGCGACCTTCCGGCCCTGCGCGAGCAGCGCGTCGACCAGGCGGACCGAGCCCGGGTAGGGCGTGACGCCCTCGGTCTCGAGCACCTGGGTGAAGACGGCGTTCTTCCGGTTGCCGAGGCCGCAGACCGTCTCGGTGTCGGGGGAGTCGGTCGGGTCGCCCCAGGGCAGCTCGATCCCGCGGGACGCCAGGAGGGACCGCACGCCCTCGTAGCGTGGCTTGCCGTCGATGTGCGCGAAGTAGTCCGCGTCGGTGTACGGCGCGGCCCCGCGGGCGTCGAGCAGCGGCGCGAACAGCCGCGCCCAGGCGTGCATGTGCACGACGGCGGTGGGGGTGAGGACCCCGTCGAGGTCGAACAGGACGGCGTCGAGGCCGTCGAGGACCGCGGTGGGGCGGTCGGGTGCGGTTGCCACGGTGGAGCTCCCAGGGGCGTGGTGTGCGGGTGCGGGGGGTGCGGGGTCGTGCGTCATGCGGCGGTGGCGCGGGCGCCGGCCGGGCCCGGGGCGGCGTCGAACGGTGCGGGCCCGGCGCTGGACGCCCGGACGACGAGCTCGGGCGGGACCAGCCCGGCCGGGGCCGGCCGGTGCCCGAGGTCGACGCCGAGCCGGTCCAGCACCTGCTCGACGAGGGTCTGCGCCACCAGTCTGATCGGTTGCCGCACGCTCGTCAGCCCCGGGCGCGCGAACGCGGCCAGGTCGGAGTCGTCGTAGCCGGTGATCGCGACGTCCCGGCCGGGCGTGGCGCCGGCGTCCGCGACCGCGGTGAGCGCGCCGAGCGCCAGCGCGTCCGACGCGCAGACCAGGGCGGTCGGGGCGGCGTCCGGCCGCCCGAGCAGCGGGGCGACGACCGCGGCGGCCGCGTCGGGGTCGTCCTCGCGGGCCGTGACCTCGGGTCCGCGGGTGCCGTCGGCCTCTGCTGTCGCCGCGCTCCAGGCCGCCCGCCGGGCGTCGCCGCCCGCGCCGTCGGCGGGCCAGCCGACGAACCCGATCCGGCGGTGGCCCCGGGCGCGCAGGTGCTCGACCACGAGCCGCACGCCGAGGGCGCCGTCGACGTCGACCCACGGGTGCGCGGCGTCGGGGTCGCCCCACGGCCGGCCGTGCGCGACGAACGCCGCGCCGCGGTCCGCCAGCCAGGCCGGTCGCGCGTCCCCCGGGTGGGTGTCCGCGACGACCACGGCGTCCACGTCGCCGGCGGCGAGCAGCTCGCCGTAGGCGGCGATCTCCGCGGCGTCGTCCCCGTACGGGGCGTCGAACGCGAGGAACCGGTAGCCGTACGGCCGGGCCGCCGCGACGAGCTCGTGCAGCAGCCGGTCGGGGTGCGCCGCCGTGCGGTGCGCCGTCGACCCGACCCGGATGCCGATGAGGCCCGAGCGGCGCGAGGTCAGGGCCCGGGCGGCGTGGTCCGGTCGGTAGCCGAGCGCGGCCACCGCGCGGCGGACGCGCTCCAGGGTGCCGGGCGACAGCCGGTCCGGGGCGTTCAACGCGTTCGACACCGTCTGCCGCGAGACCCCGGCGTGCTCCGCGACCGCCCGGATGGTCACCCGCGGTGCGCGCGCGGCAGCCGGGCGTGCCCCCGCGGCGGCGCGCGCAGCGGCGGCTGCGGGCGCGGCGGCGGCGCGCGGGGCGTCGGCGGTGGGCATGCGGCGGTCCTCGTGGCGTCCGTGCGGGGCGGGGTGCGGATGGGGTGCGGGTCCGACGGAGCCACTTTGACCGGTCAAATCCGCGACGATTCTGGTCGCGTCAGGGGCGCGGTGTCAAAGGCCCAGGACGACCCGGACGAACCGGACCCGCGCTGCCTGGCCTGCACGTTCGTGCACTTCGCGACCGCGTGGTCGGTCCCGGCGCCGTGCGCTGCGGGGACGCCTGGCGGGGCGGTCCGCGCGGGGCCGGGCGTGGGTGCCGCGCGGCACCGGAGCGCGGCGGTGCCGTGGGCCGGGTGTGACTAGGGTGACACCCATGACGTGGCTGACGACGCCCGCGCACGCCCGCTGGCTCGAGACCGAGACCGACCGCCTGCTCGCCTTCGGGAAGGCCGCCGCCGCCCCGTCCGGCGGGTTCCTCCGCCTGGACGACGTGGGCCGGCCGCTGCCGGGGCCCGCCGAGCTGTGGATCACCTGCCGGATGACGCACGTGTACGCGCTGGCCCACCTGCTCGGGCGGCCGGGCTCCGCGGCGCTGGTCGACCACGGCCTGGCCGCGCTCGACGGGCTGTTCCGGGACGCCGAGCACGGCGGCTGGTACGCCGAGGTGGACGCCGACGCGACTCCGCGCGACGACGCGAAGGCGGCGTACCCGCACGCGTTCGTCGTGCTCGCGACGTCCTCCGCGGTCGCGGCGGGCCGGCCCGGCGCCCAGGCGCTGCTGCGCGAGGCGCTCGACGTCTCCGAGCGGCGGTTCTGGGACGAGGAGGCCGGGATGGCCGTCGAGTCCTGGGACCGGACGTTCACCGAGCTCGACACCTACCGCGGCGTCAACGCCAACATGCACACGGTCGAGGCGTACCTCGCCGCGCACGGCGTGACCGGCGAGCGGGTGTGGCTCGACCGCGCCGTGCGGATCCTCACCCGCGTGGTGCACGGCTTCGCGCGGGACAACGCCTGGCGGATCCCCGAGCACTTCGACGCCGGGTGGAACGCGGACCTGGAGTACAACGCCGACTCCCCGGCGCACCCGTTCCGGCCGTACGGCGCGACCGTGGGGCACTGGCTGGAGTGGGCGCGGCTCACCCTGCACGCCCGGGCCTCGCTCACCGCGGCCGGCGACGTCGCCCCCGCCTGGATGGTCGAGGACGCCACGGCGCTGTTCGACGCGTCCGTCCGCGAGGGCTGGTCGGTCGACGGCGCACCCGGGTTCGTCTACACCGTCGACTGGTCCGGGAAGCCGGTCGTGCGCGAGCGGATGCACTGGGTGGCCGCCGAGGGCATCGCCGCGGCCGCCGCCCTGCACGCCGCCACCGGCGAGCAGCGGTTCGACGACTGGTACGCGACCTGGTGGGACTACGCCGCCGAGCACCTGCTCGACCACGAGGGCGGCTCCTGGTGGCATGAGCTCGGCACCGACAACCGGGTGTCGCGCACGGTCTGGGAGGGCAAGGCCGACCTCTACCACGCGGTGCAGGCGACGCTGATCCCGCGGCTGCCGCTCGCGCCCGTGCTCGCCCCGGCGCTGGCGCAGGGGCTGCTGGACTGACCCCGGCGGTGGCGCGGGCGGCGGTGCGCGGCCGCCCGCGCCGCCCACCCGGCGGCCGCCGTCGCGCGGGGAACAGGCCCGGGACCTAGAGTTCCGCCGTGCCCAGGCTCCGGCGTGCCGTCCCGTGGTGGGCGGTGGCCGTGGTGCCGGCCGCCGCCGCGGTGCTCACGGGCGCCCTGCCGCGGACGGACGCGGCGGCGCTCGCGGAGCGCGTCGGCCCGGTGCTGCTCTTCGTCGCGGCGCTGACCGTCGTGGCGGAGCTGTGCGGGGCGGCCGGGCTGTTCGACGTCGCGACGGACGCCGCCGCGCGCGCCTCCGGCGGCCGGCGCTGGCTGCTGTGGCTGCTGCTGGTCGCGATCGCGGTCGCGTCGACCGTGCTGCTGTCGCTCGACACCACGGCCGTGCTGCTGACGCCGCTGGCGATCACCCTCGCCCGGCGCACCCGCACGTCGCCGCTGCTGCTGGTGCTGACGGTCGTGGCGCTGGCGAACACCGCGTCGCTGCTGCTCCCGGTCTCCAACCTCACGAACCTGCTGGCCGACCACCGGTTCGCGGAGCAGGGCGTCGGCTACCTGGGCGTGATGTGGGCGCCCGCGCTCGCGTCCGTCGTCGTGACCGTCGCGGTGCTCGCGGTGCGCGGGCGGCGGGACCTGCGGGGCCGGTTCGAGCCGGGCGAGCGGTACGTCCCGCCGGACCGGGCGCTGCTGGTCGCGACCGGGGCCACGGTCGCGGTGATGGCGGTCGGGTTCGTCGCCGGGCTGCCGGTGTGGGCGGTGGCGCTGGGGGCGGCGGCCGTGCTGCTGGTGGCGTTCGCGGTGCGGCGGCGGCCGGTGCCCGGGCGGGCCCGCGACCTGGTGCCGTGGCGGATGATCCTCGTCGTCGGCGCGCTGTTCGTGGTCGTCGAGACCCTGCACGTGCGCGGCCTCGGCGACTGGGTCCTCGACGCGGCGCCGGCCGGCGCGGACGCGGGGGCGCTGCTCGGGGTCGCCGGGCTGTCCGCCGCCGTCGCGAACGTGGTGAACAACCTGCCCGCGTACCTGCTGCTCGAGCCGGTCGCCGGCGAGGACGTCCGGCGGCTCGCGGCCGTGCTGATCGGCACGGGCGTCGGCCCGCTGCTGACCCCGTGGGCCTCCCTCGCGACCGTGCTGTGGTGGCGCCGGTGCCGGCAGGCGATGGTGCACGTGCCGGTGCGCGCGTTCGTGGTGCAGGGGCTGTGGCTCGCGCCGCTGTGCGTCGCGGCGTCGGTGCTGGCGCTGGTCGCGGCGGCCTGACGCGGGACCTCGACCGGAGCGGTCAGGACTTCCTGGTCGAGCGGGCGCGGACGTGCATGCGCTCGCCCTGCGGCCCCCAGAGCGTCAGCACCTCGGCGGCGCCGGGCCCCGGGTTGGTGAACCAGTGCGGGATCCGGGTGTCGAACTCGACGGCCTCGCCCGGCTCGATCATCAGGTCGTGGTCGCCGAGCACCAGCCGCATCCGGCCGGACAGCACGTACATCCACTCGTAGCCCTCGTGGGTGCGGGGGTCGACGGGCCCCGGGTTGTGCCCCGCTGGGAACACCTGCTTGTAGGCCTGCAACCCGCCCTGCCGCCGGCTCAGCGGGACGAAGGTGACCCCGTGCCGCTCGACGGGGGACAGGTGCACCCGCGGGTCGCCGGTCTCGGGGGCGCCGACCAGCTCGTCGAGCGGGACCTGGTGCGCCCGGGCCAGCGGCAGCAGCAGCTCCAGGGTGGGGCGGCGCTGCCCGGACTCCAGGCGCGACAGCGTGCTGACCGAGATCCCGGTGCTGCGGGACAGGTCGGCCAGCGTGGCGCCGCGGCGCTGCCGGAGGTCGCGCAGCCGGGGGCCGACGGCCTCGAGGACGGGCTCCAGGTCGGCGGGGGCGTCCTCGGCGGGCGGCGGCGTCGGCGGGACGGTGCGGGGGCGACGGGACTCGACCATGCCCCCATTTGCCGATCCGGCAACGATGTTTGTCAAGCCGGTCGCGCCGCGCGCACGGTGGTCACCACGGACGAGAGGGTGGAGGACCCGATGGTGACGGAGCGGTACGACGTGCTGGTGGTCGGCGGCGGCGCGGCGGGGCTGGGCGGCGCGCTCACCCTGGCCCGCGCGCGGCGCAGCGTGCTCGTGGTGCACGACGGTGCCCCCCGGAACGCGCCCGCGGCGCACATGCACGCCTACCTCGGGCTGGACGGCCTGCCGCCGGCCGAGCTGCTGGCGCGCGGGCGGGCCGAGGTCGAGGGCTACGGCGCCGAGGTCGTCGAGGACCGGGTCGTCGACGTCCGGCGCGACGGAGAGGGGTTCCGCGCGGCGCTCGCGGGCGGCCGCGTCGTCCGGTCGCGCCGGGTGCTCGTCGCGACCGGGCTCGTCGACGCGCTGCCGGACGTGCCCGGGCTCGCCGCACGCTGGGGCCGGGACGTGCTGCACTGCCCGTTCTGCCACGGCTGGGAGGTCCGGGACCGGGCCGTCGCGGTCCTCGGGTCCGGGCCGGTGGCGGTGCACCAGGCACAGCTGTGGCGCGGCTGGACCGGCGACGTGACGCTGTTCCTGGGCCGCGCCGGCGGGCCTGGCGGGGACGGGCTGTCCGACGACGACTGGGAGCGGCTCGCCGCGCTGGGCGTGCGGGTGGTCGAGGGCCCCGTGGCGGGGCTGGAGGTGGCGGACGACGTGCTGACCGGCGTGCGGCTGGCGACCGGGACGGTGCTGGCGTGCGACGCCGTGGTCGTCGCCACCGGCCTGGGGGCCCGGCTCGACGGGCTGGCGGGCCTGGGCCTGCCGACCGAGCCGGTGACGATGGGCGACCGCGTGATCGGCACCCGGGTCGCCGCTGCGCCCGACGGCTCGACGACCGTGCCGGGGGTCCGGGTCGCGGGCAACGTCACCGACCTGCGGGCGCAGGTGCAGGTCGCCGCGGCGGCCGGGCTCACCGCGGGGGCCGCGCTGGTCGCCGAGCTCGCCGCCGAGGACGCCGACGCCGCCGTGGCGCGGTACCGGGCGGAGCAGGTGGCGCCGTTCTCGGGGCGCGCGGAGCGCGAGGTGGCCGCGCGCCGCGCGGGCGCCGGGGCGATCGGGCTGTGAACGCGCGCGACGAGGTCGCCGCGGGGTGGTCCCGCGGCGGGGACGACGAGGAGGAGCGGGGCATGGGGCAGCAGCACGACGGGGCCGAGGACGCCGGCACGCACGGGCACGCGCACGGGCACGGCGGGGACCCGGGCGAGGTGCGGCACGACCGGGAGTTCTGGGAGGACCGGTACCGCTCGGCGCCGCGGGTGTGGAGCGGCCGGCCGAACCCGCAGCTGGTCGACGAGGTCGCCGACCTGGCGCCGGGGCGGGCGCTCGACGTCGCGTGCGGCGAGGGCGGGGACGCGCTCTGGCTGGCCGGCCGCGGCTGGGCGGTCACGGCGGTCGACCTCGCGCAGACCGCGCTCGACCGGGTCACGGCCGCCGCCGCGGAGGCGGGGCCGGAGGTCGCCGACCGGGTCCGGACGGAGCGGGTCGACATCGCGACCTGGGACGCCGGGGACGGCGCCTACGACCTGGTGACGACGCACTTCCTGCACCTGCCGCCGGAGGTCCGGGCCGTGGCGTTCGCCCGGATGGCGCGCGCGGTGGCCCCCGGCGGCACGCTGCTGGTCGTCGCGCACCACGCGAGCGACCTGCGCACCACCATCGGGCGCCCGGACCTGCCGGAGCTGTTCTTCGACCCCGAGGACGTCGTCGCGGCGCTCGACCCCGCGGGCTGGGAGGTGCCGGTGGCGGAGGCGCGACCCCGCACGGCGACCGACCCGGACGGCCGGGAGATCACGATCCGGGACACGGTCGTGCGGGCGGTGCGCCGGGGCTGACGCCCGGCGGCGCGGTCGCTGCCACCCGCCGGCGCCGGCGGGTGGCAGGATCGCGCCCATGAGCGACGACACCGAGGTCCGGGCCCTGATCGCCGAGGTCGAGCGGCAGGAGCGCGACCTGCGCTTCGCCACCTTCACCAACGACGACGCGTGGGAGCTCGGGACGCTGCTGGTCCGGCTGGCCACCGAGCGCGGGCTGCCCGTGACCGTCGACATCCGGCGCGGCGCGCAGCAGCTGTTCCACGCCGCGCGGCCCGGGACGGTCGCGGACAACGACTCCTGGATCCAGCGCAAGGTCCGGGTCGTCGAGCGGTTCGGCACGTCGTCGTACCTGCAGGGGCTGCGGGCGCGCGCGAAGGGGACGACGTTCGGCGCGGTGCACGAGCTGCCGCTGCAGGAGTACGCCGCGCACGGCGGGGCGTTCCCGGTGCACGTCGAGGGAGTCGGGGTCGTGGGCGTGGTGACGGTCTCGGGCCTGCCGCAGGCCGACGACCACGCCCTGGTGACGGAGGCGGTGCGGACCTTCCTCGACGGCTGACCCGCGCCGGCGAGGTCGAGGGTTCCCGGCGAGGTCGAGCGGTTCCGCGGGGGCTCCGGCGGGAGACCCTCGACCTCGGCGTCAGAGCCCGGGAAGGACCGTGGGGAGCCAGGCGGTCACCGCCGCGGCGACCGCCGGCGGGGCCTTCTTCAGGGAGTGGTCGCCCGGGACCGGGACCACCGTGCGGGTCGGCGACGTCGGCGGGGTGCCGTAGGGGTCGGTCGTGCCCTGGACGACCAGCACGGGAACCCCCGCGGCGTCGAGCTCGGGGAGCCGGCTCGGGGCGTCCGGCCGTCCCGGCGGCTGCGTCGGGAACGCCAGGCAGAGCACGCCGGCGGCGCCGGTGGCGAGCGCCGTCCGGCACGCGGTGCGGGCGCCCGCCGACCGGCCGCCCGTGACCAGCGGGGCGTCCAGGGCGCGGGCCCGCAGGTCCGCCACGACGGCGGCCCATGCCTCGTCCAGCGCGGGGCCGCGGGGGCCTACCCGCTTGCCGGCGACGCGGTAGGGCTGCTCGACGAGCGCCACCGCCAGGCCCAGCGCCGTGGCGGCCGCCGTCACCGCGCGGAGGTCCGGGGCGTCGACCCCGCCGCCGGCCCCGTGCCCGAGCACGAGCGCGCCGGGCACGCGCACCCGCCCGTCCGCGCCGGGCGCGGCCCCGGCGGGCAGGTGCAGGTGCGCCCGCGCGGGCCCCTGCGGGGTGTCGATGTCGAGGCTCGGGACGTCGGGGCTCACGCCCGGCACGGTACCCGCGGCCGGCGCGGCGACGCGGCCGGGGTGAGGTCGTCACTCGTGCGTGACGACCTCACGGCCGGGGGCGGTCAGCACGGGTCGACCAGGCCGCGCTCGACCGCGCGGAGCAGGCGGCGCGGGACCTCGACCACGCGACCGTCCGGGGTGCGTGCCGTGACCAGCGGCACCGGGGTCGCCTTCCACTGGGATCGTCGTGCGCGGGTGTTGCTCCGGGAGAGCTTCCGCTTCGGGACCGCCATCAGCCCTGCCTCGCCTTCCAGCGCGGGTTCTTCTTGTTGATCACGAAGGTCTTCCCGTGGCGGCGCACCACGATCGAGCCCTCCTTCTTCTTGAGCGACGCGAGCGACGCGCGCACCTTCACCGGGTCTCCTCGGGGGTGCTCAGGCCGTAGCGCTGCCGGAACTTCTCGACGCGGCCCGCGGTGTCCAGGACGCGGGACCTGCCCGTGTAGAACGGGTGCGAGGCGGAGGAGACGTCGACGTCGACGACGGGGTACGTCCTCCCGTCCTCCCACTCGACCGTCTTCTCGGACGTGATCGTCGACCGGGTCAGGAACGCGAAGTCCGCGCTGACGTCCCGGAACACCACGGGTCGGTACTCGGGGTGGATGCCCTGCTTCATGCCGATCTCCTTCACCAGCTGGACTTCGTGACACCGGGCAGCTCGCCGCGGTGCGCCATCTGCCGCATCCGCACGCGGGACAGCCCGAACTTCCCCACGTACCCGCGGGGCCGGCCGTCGGCGACGTCCCGGTTGCGGACGCGGGTGGGGCTGGCGTCGCGGGGGAGCGCCTGCAGCGCGGTGCGCGCCGCGACCCGCTCGGCCTCGGACCGGTGCGGGTCCACCGCGGCGGCCTTCAGCTCCAGGCGCCGCTCGGCGTACCGGGCCACGACGGCCCGGCGCTGCTCGTTCCTCGCGATCTTGCTCTTCTTGGCCATCAGCGCTCTTCCTTGAAGTCGACGTGCCGCCGCACCACGGGGTCGTACTTCTTCAGCACGAGGCGGTCGGGGTCGTTGCGGCGGTTCTTGCGGGTGACGTAGGTGAAGCCGGTCCCCGCGGTGGAGCGCAGCTTGATGATCGGGCGGACGTCGGCGGCCCGGGCCATCAGAGGCGCTCCCCGCGGGCGCGGATCCGGGCCACGACGACCTCGATGCCGAGCTTGTCGACCGTCTTGATGCCCCGGGCCGAGACGGTCAGCGTCACGTGCCGGCCGAGCGAGGGGACCCAGTAGCGCTTGCGCTGGATGTTCGGGTCGAACCGGCGCTTGGTGCGCCGGTGCGAGTGGGAGATCGAGTGGCCGAACCCGGGCGACGTGCCGAGGACCTGGCAGTGAGCGGACATGCGAGCCATCATAGGTAATGAGAATCGTTCGCGACAAGCGCTAGGCTGAGCCGCATGTCCCGACGCGACCTGACGCCCCTGCTCGTGCTCGCCACCGTCGACCCGCTGCTCCGCGACGCCGTCGCGTTCGGCGTCGTCGTCGACCGGCCCCGGACCGTCGTGCTGCGGCACGACATCGTCGACGGACCCGACGGCGGGGGCATCCGCCGGGTGGTCGCGGACGCGTCCGGCGTCGTCGAGGACGTGCTGGTCCCGCTCGAGCACGCCTGCCTCAGCTGCTCGGTGCGCGAGGACGCGGTACCCACGCTGGAGCGGCTCGCGCGCGACCCGCGCTGGGACGCCGTGCTGCTCGCGCTCCCGGTGTCGGCGGAGTCGTTGCCCGTGACCCGCGCGCTCGGCTGGGCGGTCCGCCGCGGGGGCGGGCTGCGGTCGCTGCGCCTCGCCGGGGTCGTCGCGGCGCTCGACCTCGCGACGTTCTCCCGCGACCTGCTCGGTGACGACCTGCTCGACGAGCGCGGGCTCGCGCTGACCCAGGACGACGGCCGTGCGGTCGGCGAGGCGCTCGCGGCCCAGGTCGGGCACGCCGACGTCGTGCTGGTGGCGGGCGACCCGGCGGAGCACCCGGTCGCGTCCGACCTGCTCGACCACGTGCGGGCGGCCGACGGTCGCCGGGTGGACGGGGTGTACGCCGCGGACGTCGCGGCGCTGCTCGCCGGGCAGCACGACGTGCGCGCCGGTGACCGGCGGCTCGACCCGCGGCTCGCCGCGCCGGTGCCGGGTGCGCCGACCGAGCACGGGGTGTGGACGCTCGAGCTGAGCGCCGACCGGCCGCTGCACCCCGAGCGGCTGGTGGCCGAGGTCGCCCGGCTCGGGCAGGGCCGGCACCGCAGCCGCGGGCACTTCTGGGTGCCGAGCCGGCCGGACTCGGTGTGCGTGTGGGACGGCGCGGGCGGGCAGCTCAGCGTCGGGGCGCTCGGCACCTGGGGCCGGCGCGCGGCGGGGACGCGCCTGGTGTTCACGGGGGTGGAGGACGTGCGGGCCGACCTGCTGGCGGCGTTCGACGACGTGCTGCTGACCGCCGACGAGCACGCGCGGGGCCTGCACCCGTGGCTCGGTGCGGACGACGTGCTGGCGCCGTGGCTGGGGGACCGCGCGGCGTGATCGGCGTCCGGATGCGGGCGCGGCGGGCAGGGGGGATGGTCGTCAGGGTCGGACGTCGTCCAGATCGAGGAGGTCGCCATGCCGCGCCGTGACCCGGGCCCGAGCGTGAAGGACAAGGGGCTCTACGAAGAGCTCCGCGACGAGGGCAACAGCAAGGAGAAGTCCGCGCGCATCGCCAACGCCGCGGCAGCGCGCGGGCGGTCGTCCGTCGGGAAGAAGGGCGGCGAGTCCGGGTCCTACGAGGACTGGACCGTCGAGGACCTGCGCAAGCGCGCGGCCGAGATCGGCATCGAGGGCCGGTCGTCCATGAAGAAGGCCGACCTGGTGGACGCGCTGCGCTCGCACTGACGGGCGCGCACAGCCCCGTCGGTGGAAGGTCGTGACGGACACGCCGACGGCGAGTCGGTCACAACCTTCCACTGGACGCGGGGGTGGCCCGTCGTCCCGGGCTCACGCCTCGCAGGTCAGCCCGCCCGTCAGCGCCGCCAGGTTGTCCCGCATGACGTCGAGGTAGTCCCGCTCGTCGTCCTCGGCCAGCCCCTCCAGCGGGTCGAGCACGGCCGTGGCGACGCCGAGGTCGTCGGCGAGCGTCTGCGTGACCTTGGGGCTGGTGAGCGTCTCGAAGAACAGCGTCCGCACGCCCTCGGCCTCGACCGTCGCGGCGACGTCGCGCAGGCGGGCGGGCGACGGCTCGACCTCGGGGTCGATGCCGCTCAGCCCCACCTGGTGCAGCCCGTACCGCTGCGCGAGGTAGCCGAACGCCTCGTGCGACGCGACGAGCGTGGCGCCCCGGCAGGCGGCCAGCCCGTCGGCGAGCTCGGCGTCCAGGGCGTCCAGGTCGGCGACCAGGTCGTCCGCCGCGGCGGCGAACTCGTCCGCGTGCGCCGGGTCGACCTCCGCGAGCGCGTCCGCCACCTGGTGCGCGACGTCGGCGAGCCGGGTCGGGTCGAGCCAGAAGTGCGGGTCGAGGCTGTCGCCGGCGCCCGGCGCGACGCCGTCCGGCGCGACCTCGAGCCCCGCGGCCTCGGCGGCGTCGACCACGTGCGCGGGGGAGGTGGCGGCGACGGCGGCGTCGGTCGCGGCCTGGAACCCGGACAGGTAGACGACGAGGTCGGCGGCACCCAGGCCCGACACCGCGCTCGGCGACAGCTCCAGGTCGTGCGACTCGCCGCCGGGCGGGGTCAGCGAGGTGACGGCGACGTGCTCGCCCCCGACCCGCTCGGCCACGAACTGCAGCGGGTAGAACGCGGCGACGACGTCGTGCCGGTCGTCGGCGTCGGCGGGGGAGCAGGCGGCGAGGCCGGCGGCGAGGGCGACGGCGGCCGCGGCGGCGAGGGTGCGGGTGAGGCGGGGGCGGGTCGTGCTGCGGGCCACGGGGTTCCGTCCTTCCGGGTCGGGGTGCGCCGGAGTGGAGCGCCCTGCCCGACACGCGCGGCGTGTCCCGGCAGCACGCTCCACTCCGGGGGTGCGAGGGGTGGCCCAGGGGGTCAGCCCTGGGTGGTCTCCTCGTCGTGCGCGTGGTCGTGCTCGTCCTCGTGCGCGTGGTCGTGGTCCTCGTGCTCGTCCTCGTGCGCCCCGTGCTCCGCCACGGCGCCCGAGACGCCCGCGATCTCGTTCGGCGTCACCTCGAGCTCGGCCGACAGCCAGACCTCGCCGGTCTCGACGTCGACCGCGTGCACGCTGTTCGTCGCCGGGTCGGTGATGTACGCCGAGCCGTCCAGGACCGTGATCGCCGGGCGCGGCTGCTGCCACTCCTCGGGCTCCTCCCAGGCGTCGATCACCGGGACGGACCGCACGACGGTGCCGGACTCCGGGTCGATGACGTGGAGCGCGCCGTCGGTGCCGAGCACCAGGGCCTCCCCGGCGTCGCCGCGGGCGAGCGAGCGGAACGTGTAGGACGCCGGCAGGTCGACCAGGCGGATCGACGCGTCGCGGGTGTCGATCAGCGAGACCCGGGTCGGGCGCTCCAGGTCGGCGTCCGGGTCGGACTTGTAGTCGCCGAGCACGTACGGGGAGGCCTCGGAGCCGGCCTGGTTGCCGATGCGGCCGTAGGCGTCGGGGGCGGTGACCTTGGTCAGCGCGCCGCCGGCCCAGACCACGGCCCCGTCCTCGCAGCCGATGACGACGGCCTCGTCGGCGGCGACCGCCTCGCCGTGCACGCCGGGGCAGGTGTCGATCGCGGCGATCTCGGTGTTCTCCGCGTCGAGCACCCGCACGCCGGTGCGCGCGTCCTCGTCGCCCTCGGACACGACGAGGGTGCCGTCGGTCAGCTCGACCGCGACGCCGTGGTGCGCGGACGGGGTGGTGTACTCGCGGGTCGCGGCCTCCGGGTCGGCGAGCGCGTCGGAGTCGACGACGGTGACCTGGCCGGTGCCGTCGTCGAACAGGGCGGTCCGCCCCTCGTGCCGGACGGCGTGGCCGGGCTTCTCGGCGGGCCACAGCACGTCGGTGAGGACCGGGTCGCCGGTGAACGAGTGGGTGTGGTCGCCGTGCGGCTCGGTCCAGGTGCCGGCGTCGAGCACCTGGAAGCCGCCGGTGGTGGACACGAGGACGTGCCGCTCGTCGCCGGCGGCGTTCAGGCGGTTGAAGCCCGCCAGCTCGATGTCGGAGACGACCTCGAGCGTGTCGGCGTCGAGCACCTGGATGCCGCCGTCGTAGGTGAGCGCGAGGCGGGGCTTCGCGGTGGCGACCTCGGTGGCGGCGGGGGCGGCCGTCTCCTCGGTGGTCGCGGAGGGCTCCGCGGCGGCGTCGCCGGAGCCGCAGGCGGCGAGCAGCGCGGCGGCCACGCCGAGGCCGAGCGCCCCGGCGAGTCGGGGGCGGGTACGGGTCGAAAGGGTCATGTGGGGGGCCGGCGGTCGCGGGGCCCGTGCGGGCGCACGGGTGCCCTCGCCGCCGTCTCCTCTCCGGTCGCGGGTCGGATGATCAGCGCGGTCACGCTAACACAACTGATACTCAGTCTCATTACCGATCGCGCGTGCACCCGACCCGCGACCGGCGCACGCTCACCAGGCCGCGTCGAGCCGCTCCCGGGCCTCGGACGGCAGCACCAGGCGCACGCCCGCCATGGCGGTGCCGAGCTGCGCGAGGCGCGCCTGTGGGACGCCGCGCCCGAGGTGCCCGACCTCGACCGGCTGCGGTTCGAGACCGCGGTCATCGAGATCGCGACGAACGTCGTGCGGCACACTGTCCCGGTCGGCGACGGTCCCGTCCGGGCGAGCGTGCTGCTGCGCGCGGACCCGGCGCGGCTGGAGGCCGAGCTCACCGACGACGGCGCGCCCGTGCGGGTCGACCTCGACCCGGCCCCGGTGGACGACTTCGCCGAGAGCGGGCGGGGGATCGCCCTGGTGCTGCGGGCGGTGGACAGCCTGAGCCTCGCGCGCGAGGGCGGGCGCAACACGTGGCGGCTGGCCCGGGACCGCTCGGCCTGAGCGCCGCCGTCCGTGCGCAGGTCGGCGGCCGTGACGTACGGTCGTGGGGATGGCCACCGACACCACGCACCTGGAGGACGACCGGGTCGCGGCACTGCACCGCCTCGGCGTCCTGGAGACCCCCGCCGAGGACCGGTTCGACCGCGTCGTCCGGCTCGCGCGCCAGCTGTTCGGCGTGTCGACCGCGATCGTCTCGCTCGTCGACCGCCAGGTCGTCGTGCACAAGGCGATGGTGGGCTTCGACGAGCCGGTCGTCCCCCGCGAGGAGTCGTTCTGCGGCACGACGGTCCAGCAGGACCGGATGCTCGTCGTCCCCGACGCCGCCCAGGACGAGCGGTTCCGGGACAAGCCGTTCGTCGTGGGCCCGGACGGCCTCCGGTTCTACGCCGGGCAGCCGCTCGTCGCGCCGGGCGGCTACCGCGTCGGCACGCTGTGCATCGCCGACCAGCAGCCCCGGCAGTTCGACGCGGACAGCGCCTCGCTGCTGCGCGACCTCGCCGCATGGGTCGAGAAGGAGCTCGTGATCGACTCCGAGCTCGAGCGCGCCGCCCAGGTGCAGGCCGGGCTGCTGCCGCGGTCCGCGCCGGACGTCCCGGGGTACGAGGTCGCGGGCGCCTGCCTGCCGAGCCGGGCCGTGGGCGGCGACTTCTACGACTGGACGGCCACGCCTGGCGGCGTCGTCCTCAGCCTGGTCGACGTCATGGGCAAGGGCGCGGGCGCCGGGATCATGGCGGCCTCGATCCGCGCGGTGCTGCGCGGCTCCGCCCACGGCGCCGACGTCGCGCAGTCCCTGCTGTACGCCGGCGCGATCCTGCACTCCGACCTGTCCGGCGCCGGGGTGTTCGCCACCGCGTTCCACGCCTCCCTCGACGCCGCGACCGGCGACCTCTGCTACGCGGACGCCGGCCACGGGCTCACCGTCGTCGTCCGCGCCGACGGGTCCGACGAGCGGCTGCCGGCGACCGGGCTCCCGCTCGGCGTCCTGGACGAGGAGGCCCGCGAGCAGCGGGTCGTGCACCTCGGTCCGGGCGACCTGCTGCTGACGTTCTCCGACGGGCTGCTGGACCTGGTCGACGGCACGCTCGCGGGGCTGCCGCCGGTGGTCGACGCCGTCCGGGGCGCCGGGTCCGCGGACGCGGCGGTCGACGCGGTGCTGCGCCTCGCGGCGGGAGCGGCCGAGCGGCCGGACGACATCACGGTCGTGACGGTGCGCCGGGCGGGCTGACTCGCGGCGCCCGGCGGTGGCGCCCGGCGCGGCGCGTGCGCTCAGGCGCGCCGCGGCACCGGGTGCAGCACCACGTCGTGCAGCGCCCCGCCCTCGGCCCGGGCCGTCAGGTAGGTCCCCGCCGGCTGCCGGCGGCGGTCGGTCGGCGAGCCCGGGTTCAGCAGGCGCAGCCCGCCGGGGGCGACGGTGTCCCACGGGATGTGGCTGTGGCCGAACACCAGCACGTCGGCGTCGGGGTACGCCGCGGCGCACCGCGCCTCCCGTCCCGCCGCCTGCCCGGTCTCGTGCACGACCGCGAACCGCAGCCCGCCGAGCTCCGCGCGGGCCACCTCCGGCAGCCGGGCGCGCAGGTCGGGCCCGTCGTTGTTGCCCCAGCAGCCGACGAGCCGCCGCGCCCGGGCCTCCAGGGCGTCCAGGAGCGCCACGTCGACCCAGTCGCCCGCGTGCAGCACGACGTCGGCGGCGTCGACCGCGTCCCACACCACCGGGGGCAGGTCGCGGGCGCGGCGCGGGACGTGGGTGTCGGCGAGGAGCAGCAGGTCCACGGGGCCTCCGGTGTCGGGCGGTGTCGGGCGGGGTGGGCGGGGTCGTCCCGGTCAGGCGGCGCGGCGCAGCGCGACGACCGTGAGGTCGTCCTCGGGGTGCCGGGGGTCGACCAGCGACAGCACCGCGTCGGCGGCCTGCTCGGCGGTGCGCGTGCCGCGCACCGCGCGCCCCACCTGGTCCAGGTCGTCGAGCGACCCGCCGAGCGCGTCGAGCACGCCGTCGGAGAACGTCACCAGCAGCTCGCCCGGGGCCAGCCGGGCGCGGGCGCTCACCCGGTCGGGCCCGGGGGCGATCCCGAGGGGCAGGCCGGTCGCCGAGAGCCGGCGTGCCGTGCCGTCCGGGCCGACGATCAGGGACAGGCCGTGCCCCGCGTCCGTGTACGACACCTGCCCGTCCGCCGCGTCGACGTAGGCGCGGAACATCGTGACGAACGCGCCGGCGTTCGCGAGGTCGGCCGTCATCGCCCGCTCGGTCGCCGCCAGCGTGCCGGCCACGTCGTGCAGCGCGAGCTGAGCGTGCAGCACCGAGCGGGTGGTGGCGGCCAGGATCGCCGCGGCCGGACCCTTGCCCATCACGTCCGCGAGGGTGAGCACCAGGCCGTCCGCGACGGGCTGCCAGTCGTAGAAGTCGCCGCCGACCGACCCCGCGGGCACGAACCGCGCCGCGAGGTCCAGGCCCGGCACGTCGAGCGTGCGCGACGGCAGCAGGCTCGCCTGCACCTGGGCCGCCCGGCGCAGCTCCGTGCGCTCGGCCGTGACGTCCCGCAGCACCGTGACCGCGCCGCCGCCGGCCGCGGCGGGCAGGGGGGAGGCCGAGAACGTGACGATGCGCGGCTCCGTCGCACCCGGCACCCGCACGAGCAGGTCCGCCTCGCGCACCTGCTCGCCCGCCAGCGCCCGGCGGAACGGCAGCTCCGCGTCCGGCACCGGGCTGCCGTCGAGGCGCGCGAGGTGGGCCAGGTCCGCGTCGCCCGCACCGTCGGGCGCGGTGCGGCCGGTGAGCAGCAGGCCCGCGGTGGGGTTGCGCACCACCACGCGACCGGCTGCGTCGACCACCCGGACGCCCTCCGACATGGTGTCCACGACCGTCGCCAGCAGCGTCGCCTGCTCCTGCGCGCGGTCCCGGGCGGCCTGCAGGTCCGCGACCAGGAGCGCCCGCTCGTCGCGGGCGATGGCGAGGGCGAGCCCGATCACCGCGACCAGCCCGACGTAGAGCTGGGCGATCGCGACCTGGGCCGTCGGGTCGGGCAGCTCCGCGAACGGGCCCGACCCGGCGAGCGTGAGCTGGATCGCGACGACGCCGCACAGCGTGGTGTGCAGCACGACCGACCGCGTCGGCAGCCGGGAGCCCGCCCACACCGTGAGGCCGATCAGCGGGAACACCACCGCGAGCCAGTCGATCTCGACGAACCACACCACGTAGAGCAGCGGGGCGAGCAGCAGCGCCGCGAGGTAGTCGGCCCCTCTGCCCTCCGTCCACCACTCGATGCGTTCGGGCACCGTGCGCGACCGGCGGCCGCGCAGCCACGCGCCGAGGGTGAAGCCGAGCGTGCCGATGCCGACGATCGCGACGGTGTTCCGCGCGCACCAGAGCAGCGCCGTGCGCCACGTCCACGGCTCGCCGCCGAGGACCACGGCCAGCTCGACCAGCGGGGCCGAGACCACGGAGCTCAGCGCGGCGCCGAGCACGAACCACCAGAGGTCGGGCACCCGCCGCAGCTGCTGGGTGCCGCGCGCGGCCCAGACGTACGGCGCGCGCCGGGCGAGCACCCACGCGCACACCACGGCCTGCACGGTCGCGGCGAGCGCGCCGATCGCGGCCGACGGCGCGGACGACCCGGTCGCGGCCACGACCGCCCCGGTCGACAGCGCGAGCAGCAGCGGGTCCAGCCACGGCCACGGCCGGCGGGCCCGCGCCACCAGCCAGAGCACCGAGACCCCCGCGGCGGGCCAGACCAGGCTGACGTCCGCGTCGGGCACCCGGTTCGCCCGGCCGAGGAGGCAGGCGGCGGCGTTGAGCAGCGTGAACAGCGCCACGAGGCGCAGGTCGCGGGCGGTCGGCCGGCGGGGCGCGCGAGGGAGCCGCGGGGTCCCGGCGGTGGTCGCGCCGCGCTGCGGCTCCGTCGTCACGCGCCCTCCCGGATGTCGTCCGTCCCCGACGAGCAGGCTACGGGGCTGCGCGCCGTGGCGCCCGGCCCGTGCAGTCCGCACCCCGGATGGCGCTGTCAAGGGCCGTCGGTCCCGGTGTGACCGTCCCGACACCGTGGACGGCCATCGCCGACCAGTCGGTCGGTGTTGACTCGGACGGGCCGCGTGCCGCGGCCCACGAGATCTGAGCGAGGAGTGACGCGTGATGGCGCGGTTCGACGGCAAGGTGGCCCTGGTGACGGGTGGCGGCAGCGGGATCGGGGAGGCCGTCGCGCAGCGGCTCGCCGCGGAGGGCGCGTCGGTCGTGCTCACCGACATCCGGCTCGAGGCGGCGCAGCGGGTGGCCGACGAGATCGTCGCGGCGGGCGGCACCGCGTCCGCGTTCCAGCAGGACACCGCCGACGCCGAGAGCTCGCGCGCCGCCGTCGAGTTCGCGGTCGCGACCTACGGCGCCCTGCACCTCGCGGTGAACAACGCCGGCATCGCGGCCCGGAACCAGCTGCCGACCGGCGAGCTCGACCTCGACGCCGACTGGCGCCGCGTCATCGACATCAACCTCAACGGCGTGCTGTACGGCCTGCGGTACGAGCTGCCTGCCATCGAGGCCGCGGGCGGCGGCGCGGTCGTCAACATGGCGTCGATGCACGCGCTCGTCGCCGCGCCGGGCAACTCCGCCTACGTCGCGTCCAAGCACGCGATCAACGGCCTGACCAAGAACGCCGCCGTCGAGTACGGAACGCGCGGCGTCCGGGTCAACGCGGTCGCGCCGGGCAACATCTGGACGCCGCTGATGGCGCAGCTCCCGCAGGACCAGATCGACGCCATCACGGCGAAGCACCCGATCGGCCGGATCGGCCGGCCGGACGAGGTCGCCGCGCTCGTGGCCTTCCTCCTGAGCGACGAGGCGTCGTTCATCACGGGCAGCCTGCACCAGGTCGACGGCGGGTACCCGGCCGTCTGACACCCGCCGCGCGCGGGCGGGCGGGCGCCGGCGACCCGCCGGGTGACCGGCCCGCGCGCGCCGGTGCGCCGGTCACCCGGCGCCGGTGGGACCTTCGTCCCGGCGATGCCGTAGCGTCGGCGCCGTGGACCCGTCCGTGCAGCGTGCGCTCGTCGTGGGGCGCCTGCTCGGCGTCGCGGCGACCGTGCTCGCGCTCGGGTCCGGTGCGCACGTGCTCGGCGGCGGCCACGCCCCGTCCGGCGGTGCGCTCGCCCTCATCGGGTCGCTCGTCCTGGTCGGTTCGGCGGCGCTCGCGCGCCGGCCCCTGACCGTGCGGGTCCTGCTGCCGGCCGCGGTGGCCGGTCAGCTCGGGGTGCACGCGGCGCTCACCTGGCTCGCGCCCGGCGCCGGTGCCGTGCTCCCGGGCGCGGCGCACGCGGGGCACGGGGCCGTGCTGCCGGGGGCGGCGGTGCCCGCCCTCGTCGGGTCCGGCGCCGGGGTCCCGGTCGACGCCGTGGTCGCCGAGCCGCACGGCGCCGGCGGGCTGATGCTCGCCGCCCACGCCGCCGCGATGGCGGCCACGGTGCTGCTGCTCGTGGCGACCGACCGCGGGGTCCTCGCGCTGGCCCGCCGCTGGGCGGCGCTGCTGCCGGCGCTCGCGGGCGCGGTGCCGGCCC